>JAYVLW010000421.1:0-6335 GCA_043759315.1 Myxococcales bacterium | reverse complement strand
CGCCTTGATCTCGCGGATGTCCTTGCCCTGTTCGTCGAGCTTCTTCTCGAGGTTCCTGGTGTCTTGCGAACAAGCGGCGAGCGTCAGCGCGAGCGTGATGAGAGCGAGTTTCTTCATCGGTCAACTCCTTGGCAGCTAGGGCCGGGAGCGGGGGCTCCAGGCAGCGGAAGTAAGCCATCACCGGGGTCACAATTGCAACAGAGCGGCTCGGCGAGGAGCCGATCCAGCTCTGCCGCCGAATCATCGTCAAGGAGCGAGACGGCGTCGCTGTCGGTCTCGGCGCGCCGGCGGAACTCCGCCTGGAACTCGCACGCCTCGACCTTCGACAGCGTTCCATCGCCGTCGAGGTCGGCCTCGGGGTGCGCCTGGCGAAGCGCCTCGGCGAGCTGCGGGGTGAACAGGCACACGTTCTTGTCGCCGCGCGCCGCGGCCGTGCGGGCACCGCCGAGCGCCAGCACGGCCCATGCGAGGACCGCGATGTTTCCGACGATCCCGATCCGAGCGCGCGATGGCGGCCCCAGCACGGCGGCCACACGCGCATCCAGCGAACGCGGCGCCGCGAGCGCGGTCGCAGCCACCGTGCGCAGGCCCGCCATCTTGACGAGCAGCCGCGCATACGCAGGCCGGGGCAAGGCACTCGCTTCGAGCGCCCACGCATCGCAAGCGGCCTCGCGCGACAGGTCCAGGCGCCGGCCGATCAGGCGGACGACGGGCCACCAGAAGAACACCGCGGTCGCCCACACCTGGATCAGCCGCCCGATGGCGTCCCGCCGGCGAACGTGCGCGAGCTCGTGGAGGAGCGCGGCGCGAAGGAGCGCGGGGTCGTCGAGCAGCGCGGGCGGAACGACGATGATCGGGCGCAGCAGACCGACCACGTACGGGCCGATCGCGGCGTCGCCGATGTGGAGGCGCGGCGCACGCACGCGGAGCGACGCGGCAAGCTCGACCACGAGGGCGCGCGTGTCCTCTGGCGCGGGCCGAGCCGCGCGTGCACCCGCCAGCGTGGCGCGATACGCGAGCAAGGCGCGCCCGAGAACGACCACGGTGCCGAGCGCCCACACGGCTGCGAGCGCGATCCACCCGAGCGACGGCCACACCGAGACGATCGGCTCGGGCCCCGATCCGATCGGGGCGGCGGCGACCACGGTGATGACCTCGTCGTGGCGGAGGTAAGCGATCAGATCGGAGAGCGACCATGGCATCGCCGGGCCCCACGGCAGCGCGAACTTCGCGAGCACCACCAGCCACACCGCGGCGCCGAACGCGGGCCGCATGCGCGCGGCGCGCACCACGACGAGCGCGATCAGCGCGAGGATCGTCCCCTGCACCGCGAGCATGCCGAGCGTTCCCACCGCGAGCTTCGCGACGGCACCGGTGGCGACGAGGCCGCTCACGGCTTGTCCTTCGGCTCCTTCGACGCCTTCTCCGCCTCGGCGATCTTCCGCTCGATCGCGCGCAGCTCGGCGCGCGAGAGCGACTCGTCTTCGACCAGATTCAGGACGAGCGAGTCGGCCTGCCCGTCGAACACCTCGCGCACGAACTCGCGCAGCCGATCCCGCAGCACGGACTCCTTGCGCTGCGCCGGGCTGTAGACGAACGGCTCGCGCTCCTTGTCGACCAGCACGGCGCCCTTGGTGGCGAGGCGGCCCAGCAGCGTCATCACGGTCGTGTAGGCGAGATCCTGCCCCCGTCTACCGAGCTCCGCGCGGACCTCCGCCACCGAGCCACGCGCGACCTGCCACAGCGCCTTGAGCACGCGCAGCTCGGCGTTGGTGAGGTCGACGGAGGAGGACGCACGGGCCATGGTTACGACACCAGTGGTAGGATTACTACAGACGTAGTTTTGGAGGCAAGCGGAATCAGGGCGCCATCTCAACCGGGCGTGGGCGGGGGCACATTCCCGGCACCGCCCGTGGCCGCCCGCCGTCGCCGCCACCACCCGATCAGCCAGTCGAACGGCCGCTCGCAGCGCAGCAGCGGGAGGTAGGCGAGCCCGAGCAGGGGATATGGGAACCAGATGTTCATCAGGAATACCACCCCGACGTGGAAGCCCCACGCCGAGAGCGCCCACAGCTTCGCGGCGCGCGGATGCACCAGCACGAGCGGCGCACCGACCTCCAGCACGATCGTCAGCACGCTGAAGATCGTGAAGCCCGACGGGTGATCGAGGAACGGCGTGGCGAGCGGTGCGATCGAGTCGCCGAGCAGCGCCTTGCGCAGGTTATCGACCGCGATCTGATTGCGCAGCTGCTCGCCGTCGAGCCACGCCACGCCCGCGATCCGCAGCTTCGCGATGCCCGCCAGCAGGTAGGTCGCGGCGGTGATCGCGGCGAGCAGCTTGAGGATCCAGCCGTAGCCGGCGTCGGGTACCGGCGGCGGCGAGCCGCGACGCGCGCGATCGATCGACCATGCATCCGCGGCCGGGGCACACGCGAGCGCGAGCACGTGCATCACGAGCAGGTTCTCGGTGTGGAAGATCATCCCGAAGGAGTTGCGATAGGTCAGCACCCACAGCAGGCCCAGCGCCGCGAGCGGCGCGGTGTACCGGTAGAGCGCCCCGACCGTGAACGCGGCGAGCAGCACGCAGGTGACGATGCCGAGCGCGAGCGTCACCGATGGTGGAAGCGGCGCATCGAGCACGCGCACCACGCCCGTGGGCCTGAAGTGCGAGGCGCCGAGCTTCGCGACCGCGTACGACTCCATCAGCCGGCCGCCGACCCACGCCAGGCCGAACGCACCGACGAACACCCGCACGGCCGCGAGCCGCTCGGCCGGCGCCGGTGCGAACCACCAGGCAGCCAGGCGCTTCATCGCAGCTCCTGGCGCGGCACGCGGCAGCTCGTCAGCTGCGCCTCTGGCCCGCGGATGTCGCGCATCAGGAAGTCCACCGCGTCGTGGGTGCCCGTGACGATCCGGATCTCCGCGACGTCGGCGTAGCGCTCGAGGTCGGCGACCCGTGCCGCGATCGTCGCGCACAGCTGCGGTAGCTCGCCCCGGCTCTTCGCGCGCTGGAGCACCGTCAGCGCCTGCAGCACCTCGGCCGAGCCGACGAGCCGCGGCGTCAGCGTCCTCCGCTCGCCGGTGGCTGTGACGCCGAACGCGTACTCCATCGACAGCTTGGTCGGGCGCTTGAACGCGAACATCGGATACGGCGACAGTGGGAAGCCGTCCTCCCACGGTTCGCGGATCAGCGGCTCGAGCGTCGCGCCGAGAAGCGCGATCGAGACGACCGCCGCGAACAGGCGCGAGCTCAGCACCGGGTCGAGGTTACATCGAGCGGATCACGCGCCACGACGACCGCGGCGCTCCGATCTCGAAATAGAACGAGAACGCGAACGTGATCATCCCGTCCTTCTGGACCAGACCATCGGGCGGGTTCGGGAACGGCGCCGAGGCGTGGAACGCGCGAACCGCCTCGTCGTCGAGCTCGTTGACACCCGAGGGCGACGTGACGACGATCTTCGACAGCGTGCCGTTCCCCGCCAGGCTGACCCGGACTTCCGTGACCCGCGTCTTGAAGCCAAACACGGTGCCCTGGGGGTCCGCGCGGCGCCAGACCGTGGCCGGATCCCAGTTCTGCGCGACCTGGCGCTTCAGCCGGTTGAAGAAGCTCGCGTAGACCCACCGCTTCGCCGACAGCGCGGTCTCGTCGCCGTTCTCGACATCGTCGAGGTGATCGACCGAGCCGCCGCCGGCGATCCGTTCGAGCGTCTCGGCCGTGGGCTTGAGGTTCGGCACCTGCGGCGCTCCGCCGCCTGCACCGCTCTGCCCCGGCGCGACCTCGCCCGGATCGCGCTTCGCCTGCTCGATCGCACCATCGCCGTGCCGCGGTACGAAGCCATCGGCCACCAGCGGGCCCCTGTCGCTCGACAGCGCGCCCTTGGTCTTCGCCTCCTGCGGCGCTTCTGACGGCTGCTGCGCACCGGGCGGGCGCATCGCAAGTAGCCCCGGAACTTCCGGCGCCTTCTCGTTGCGCCCCTTCTCCTTCTCGGTGAGCTCCTTGACCGACGCTTCCTTCGGATCCGGCTTCGGAGTCAGCTCGGCGGGCTTCGATTTCGCAACCATCGGCTCCTGCACGGAGCCACGCGCGACCTTCTGTTTCTCGACCTCGATGTTGTTCTCCGAGAGGAAGCGCGCGTTGACCGGCTCCTTCTCGGTGTTGGGCTTCGCGGTCTCGACGACCTGTGCCGGACGCTGCGGTGGCGGCGGAGGCGGAGGTGCCTGCTGCTGCTGCTGGAGCTGCGGAGGCGGAGGCGGAGGCGGCTGCTGCTTCGCGAGCTCCTGCTGCATCGCCTCGTCGATCAACCGCTCGGGATCGATCGCGGCGACCTTCTCCGCCTGCCGCGGGGTCATCAGACTGATCGGCGCCGCGGCGATCGACTCGCCGGCCTGGCACGACGACAGGTCCATCCACATCGACATCATCGTGTCGGCGCCGCAGCCCACGACATCGGCGTTCCACGGCGCGAGGCACATCGCGTAGCGCGCGCCGGTCGCGAGCATCACGTCGCCGGTGCACGACACCTTCAGCTCGGCCGCCTCGGCGACCTCTTTGTGCGTGGCGGGTCCGTCGAACGACGCGCCCATCCCGTCGCCAGCGATCGACAGCCCGAACGCGGAGACCGTACCGAGCAACGCACCATGCACGAGCAACGCAGCTCCGGCCGCGGCCCAGGAGGTGGCGGTCTTGACCCGTCGGTGTCGGCGCACAGAGGACATGCGTGGGGGACCAATCAAGTATAGAGACGCGCGGGCCGAGCGTCAGGTCCGTTTTGCGGTTCACGGATCCCTGGCGAGAGGACTGTCTGACAGAACTCATCAGAGATTCGCGTGGTTCCGCGGATCTCGGGCCCGGGGGCTCGCTCCCGAGTGCCGATTTCTCGCCCCCCCATCTCGAAACAGTTACGAGTTTGGTCGACTCGTGATCTCGGAGGCCCGATGCGCTTCGTCGTTCCCGCTCTCGCTCTCACGCTCACCGGCTGCTTCGACGAATCCCGCACGATCGAGGTCGACGTGGCGGAGGTCCGTGTCCCGATGGGCGCCGCGTCCGATGTAGGCATCTGGGTCGACGGCCACGAGCTCACCCGTCTCGACGCGTTCTCCTGGGTCGTCGACCGACCCGAGCTGGTCGCGATCAGCTTCACGGCCGATCGCGCGAAGGTACGGATCACCGGGCGTGCCGAGGGCGAGACCATCGTTCACCTCGGCTACCGCACGGAGGTGATCGACGTCCCGACGTTCGTCGCCCCACCGGCGGTCGTCGGCCTGACCGTGGATCCGGCAGCGGTCGCCGCCCCGGTCGGCACGATGGTCGCCGTCCGCGCGACCGCGGTCTACACGACGGGGGAGACCCGCGACGTCAGCGCCGCGGCAGTCTGGGTGATCGATGATCCGAGCATCGCGACGGTGGATGATCGCGGCGTGCGCGGCATGGCCGCCGGCACGACCACGCTGCACGCGTTCATCGATGGAACACAGCGCACGGCGACCGTCACCGTCGCGCCGTGACAAGGCGCAGCGTTACCAGGTCGCGCAGATCGCTCAGTCAGCGCAGACGGTGACGTCGAACTGACCGTTCACCTCGTTCGCGCCATCGTAGTAGCCATGGAGGCCGCCGACGACATGGGTCGGAGTCGCGAAGTCGACGACGATGCGGCCATCGAACGCCACCTTGTTGGTGCTGTCGTTGCCCACGAACGTCATGTTGTGATCGAAGCCCATGTCGTAGTCGCCGGGCACCTTCGGGATCGCCACGATGATGTGCGGGCCACTCGGCTCCGAGATGCCGCACGGCGTGAACGCCGTCGGGTACAGCGTGGCGAAGTAGTCATCCTCGCCTTCGGAGAGGAACGCGCTGGTATGCCCCGTCTTGAACGACCACGACTGCCCCGCGACGGTGCCAGTCAGCGTCGACGACGAGATGTCCATCGAGTCCGTGGAGATGGTGCAGCCGGTGGCGGCCGCGAGGAGGGAGACGGTGAGAGCGGTGAAGATCTTGTTCATGCCCCGTACACGCAGGGGGCCAAAGAAATGCGCAGATTATGTGGGCGGCTCGCCAACTCCGCGCGCTTCCATGGTGTTCAGCGCGCCACGGCTCTCCGGACCGCTGCGATCGTGGCGGTCGGCTGCTCGATCAGAAGGGCGTGGCCATGGCCCGGCGCGACTTCGAGTCGGCCGAGCGGAACCAGATCCGCGATCTCGCGGCTGTACGCGACCGGAGCGGCGAGATCGAGCTCGCCGACGTACGCGAGCACGGGCATCGTCAGCTCCTGGAGCTGCTCGCGCAGATCGGCGTTCGCCGTCGCGGCGAGCTCGGTGGCGAGCACCGCGGCCGT
>JAYVLW010000420.1:0-13762 GCA_043759315.1 Myxococcales bacterium | reverse complement strand
CTGGCGAACCGAGCGACGCGCGAAATCTCGTTGCCGCAGAGACGGTGCGCTTAGCCCGCGATCTCGTACGGGCCGCCCTTGGCGAGCGCGCGCTGGTACCCCGGACGGGCCTGGAACTTCTTCACGAACTCGGTGAGCCGCGGCGAGACGGACTCGCCCGCCCGCGAGACCGCGCCCTCGAGGGGGAAGCTCATCTGGACATCCGCGGCGGTCATCTCCGATCCCGCGAACCATGCGTGCTTCGCCAGGTGATCGCCGAGGAACGTGAGGTGACGCGTCAGGTTCGGATCGACGAAGCGACCGCTGACGGTATCGGCGATCTTCCGCGCGATCGGCTTCACGAAGAACGGCATCGGCGAGGTCTTCACCTTGCGGAAGATCAGCTTGAGCAACAGGTAGGGCATGAGGGAGCCCTCCGCGTAGTGCATGAAGTAGCGGTAGTCGCGATGGTCCTGCGTGCCGGCCGCGGGAACGAGCCGGCCCTTGCCGTAGGTCTCGACGATGTACTCGATGATCGCGCCCGACTCGGCGACCGTGACATCGCCGTCGGTGATCACCGGCGACTTGCCGAGCGGATGGATCGCCTGCAGGGATGGTGGCGCGAGCATCGTCTTCGGATCGCGCTCGTACTTCACCAGCTCGTACGGGAGCTCGAGCTCTTCGAGGAGCCAGAGCACACGCTGCGATCGCGAGTTATTCAGGTGGTGGACGGTGATCACGCGGTCTGCGTACCAGGAAATCGCCGGGACCGCTTGCGATGAACGAGCACCTTCGCGACGATGCGGCTCATGCGAGCCATACTCCTCATCGCCGCGGTGGTCGCTGGCGCGGGTTGCTCGATGCTCATGCCGGCGGCCAAGCAAGAGCCGTTTCCCGTCATGGACGTCACCGCGACTCGTCCGCCGCCGGGCCCCGACAAGGTGATCCTCACCCCGTCCAACATCGCGATCACCGACCAGGTGCAGTTCGAGACCGGCAAGGCGGACCTGAAGCCGGTGTCGTTCTCGCTCCTCGACGAGGTCGTTGCGGTGATGAAGGCGAACGCGCAGATCGAGCTGGTCGAGGTCGGCGGGCACACCGACTCCACCGGCTCCGCGGACTTCAACCGGAAGCTGTCGCAGCAGCGCGCGGAGAGCGTGCAGAAGTACCTCACCAGCAAGGGGATCAAGAAGGATCGCCTGGCCGCGAAGGGCTTCGGCCCCGACGTGCCGATCGCCGACAACGCCACGCCCGATGGCCAGGCGGCGAATCGGCGCGTCGAGTTCTTGATCGTGAAGCAGGGCCCCAAGAAGACGGTGGTGAAGGATGAGTAAGTACCTCGCACTCGCGCTCGTGATCGCCGCGGGCTGCGCGACCGGCGCGGATCCCAAGATCCGCGTCGAGATCGGCGCGAAGCTCGACGGCGCGAAGATCCCGATCCAGGCCTGCTACCAGAAGTCGCTGACCACGAACCGCAAGCTGCGCGGCATGTACGTCGTGCAGTTCGCCGCGGCAGCAGACACCGGCAAGTTCACCGAGATCTCGCTGCGCCGCGACGAGCCCGCGGATCCGGTGCTGCGGTTCTGCGTGATCCAGGAGATCGCGAAGCTCGGCCTGGCAAAGCCGCCGGGCAAGCGCATCGAGGTCGACTCGGTGCCGATCAAGTTCGAATGGGCGAACCCGTAGTGGCCGGCAAGGTCCCTACCCGGTCGCCCACGCACGAAGACGTCCCGATCGCCCGCCTGGCCTCGATGGGCCTCGAGCTCGACGAG
This sequence comes from Myxococcales bacterium, assembly GCA_043759315.1. Lineage (GTDB taxonomy): Bacteria > Myxococcota_A > Polyangia > Haliangiales > Haliangiaceae > JABFXX01. Next base: position 12,011 of record JAYVLW010000420.1, on the reverse strand, counting down.
ATCGCCGAGGACGAGACGGTCACGATCGCGGCGCTCGCGGAGCTCGCCGAGGATCGCGGCCGCCCGGCGAGCCACTACCTCGCGGCGATCCCGCTCGCGACCGAGCTGAAGGTGAAGTCATCCGGCGGCATCGAGGTCCGCGTGTGCGCCGGCAACTGCCAGCGCTACGGTGCGCTCGACCTCCTCGATCACCTGGTCGAGCGCCACGCCAGGGCGCAGACGTTCACGATCGCGCCCGTGGAGTGCCTGGATCTCTGCGACAACGCCCCCGCGTGCGAGCTTCACGGCGCGCACGGCAAGCTCGTGATCGCGCCCGGCACAGCGTCGACAATCGACGAAGCACTCGATTCCCTGTAGGGATTCCGACGCATGGTCGCACCCTGTCGCACGCGGCGAGCGCTGGCCCTGCGACACTGTTGGCGCTAGCCTGGCCCAGTCCCGACCATGCTGCGCCTGTCGAAGGTCAACAAGTACTACCAGGTCGGCACGCACAGCCTTCACGTGCTGCGCGACATCGACTTCGAGGTCAACGACGGCGAGTTCGTCGCGATCATGGGCGCCTCGGGCTCGGGCAAGAGCACGCTGCTGAACATCCTCGGCATCCTCGACGACTACGACTCCGGGGAGTACTGGCTCGGCGACACGCTGATCCGCAACCTCTCGGAGAGCAAGAGCGCGAGCTATCGCAACAAGTTCATCGGCTTCGTGTTCCAGTCCTTCAACCTGCTGCCGTTCAAGACGGCGCTCGAGAACGTGGCGCTGCCCCTCTACTACCAGGGCGTGTCGCGCCGGAAGCGCAACCAGATCGCGGGCCAGTACCTCGAGCGCGTCGGCCTCCGCGACTGGTCGGATCATCTGCCGTCGGAGATGTCGGGTGGTCAGAAGCAGCGCGTCGCGATCGCGCGCGCGTTGATCGGCAAGCCACGCCTGATCCTCGCCGACGAGCCGACCGGCGCGCTCGATAGCGAGACGAGCAAGCAGATCATGGATCTGCTCTCGGAGATCCACCAGACCGGCATCACCGTCCTGGTCGTGACGCACGATCAGGAGGTCGCGGTGCGTACCCAGCGCACGATCCGCCTGCGGGACGGCAAGGTCGTCGGTGCGCACGAGGCAAGCGTGTCCAACCCAGGCATTGCGGCGGCCACGTAGATGCTCGTCCTGGTGACACTGGCCAAGCTGCTCGCGATCGGCCTCGCGCTGACCATCGTGTTCCTCGTGCTGTGGCTCGTCTGGGCGCTGCTCCGGATCCTGTGGGTCGGCGCCGTGCAGTGGCGCGATCTGTTCTCCCTCGATCGATGGACCGAGGTGCTCGTCACCATCGGCCGCAGCAAGCTGCGCACCACGCTGACGATGATCAGCGTGGCGTGGGGCATCTTCGTGCTGGTCGCGCTGCTCGGGCTCGGCAACGGCCTCGACAACGGCATGCGCGAGAACTTCGCGCGCGATGCCACGAACGGCGTGTGGATCAGCGCGAACAAGACCTCGGTCGCGTACGGCGGCTACGACGTCGGGCGCCGTCTGATGTTCGAGAACGCGGACTACCTCCGCGCGAAGCAGGTCCCCGGCATCGAGTACATCGCGGGCCAGCACTACATCGGCGGCCAGCGCTGGGGGAGCTCGCTCGTCACCAAGCGCGGCGCCAAGGCGAACTCGTTCGAGCTCGATGCCGTGCACCAGGATGCGATCCGGCTCGCCGCGCACACCGTCGTCACCGGCAGATTCCTGACCGCCGCCGATATCATGCAGCACCGCAAGGCGGCCGTGATCGGACAGACCGTGGCGCAGTTCCTGTTCGACGGCGCGAACCCGATCGGTGAGTGGATCGACATCGGCAGCGTGCCGTTCCAGGTCGTGGGCGTGTTCACGGATCCCGGCGGCGCCGAGGAAGAGCGTCGGATCTACATCCCGGTGTCGACGGCGCAGCTCGCGTTCAACGGCGGCGAGAAGCTCGGCATGCTCGAGTTCACCGTCGGCGCATCGGGTCCCGAACAGACGCAGAAGATCATCGACCACATCAAGGGCCAGCTCGCCGACCGCTACAACTTCGACCCCTCGGACCGCCAGGCGGTGCGCGTCCAGAACAACATCGAGCAGTTCGAGCGGTTCCGGCAGCTGTTCTGGATGATCAGCGCGTTCATCGTCGTCATCGGCCTCGGCACCCTCGCCGCGGGCGTCGTCGGCGTGTCGAACATCATGATGATCGCGGTCAAGGAGCGCACGAAGGAAATCGGGGTGCGCAAGGCCCTCGGCGCCACGCCGAACTCGATCATCTTCATGATCATCCAGGAAGCCGTGTTCCTCACCGGCGTCGCGGGCCTGCTCGGGCTCGCTGCCGGCGTGGGCGCGAGCGAGCTGATCGGCTACCTCAAGCTCACCGACTTCATCTCGAACCCGTCGATCGATCTCAAGGTCGGGGTCGGCGCCACGATCTTCCTCGTCATCGCCGGCGCCCTCGCCGGCTACTTCCCCGCGCGCGCCGCGGCGAAGGTCAACCCCATCCACGCACTGCGAGACCAATAGCGATGTTCGATCTCGATAAGTGGAAAGAGATCTGGGCGACGCTCCGCTCGAACCGGCTGCGCACGTTCCTCACGGCGTTCGGCGTGTTCTGGGGAATTCTCATGCTGATGGCGATGCTGGGCTTCGGCTCGGCGATCCAGAGCGGCAGCAAGCGCCAGATGAAGGGCATGGCCACGAATCTCCTGTTCTGCTGGGGCCAGCAGACCACGGAGAGCTACGACGGCCTTCCGCCGGGCCGCGGCGTGCGGTTCGATACCGACGACATCGAGCTCCTGCGCCGCCTGCCTTCGATCGAGTGGCTCGCCCCACGCCTCCAGCTCGGCGGCTGGCAGAACAACTTCACGGTCTCCCACGACTCCAAGAACGGCACGTTCACCGTGATGGCGGATTACCCGGAGCTGAAGAACATCATCTCGTTCGAGTACGACGCCGGGCGGTTCATCAACGAACGCGACATCAAGGAGTCGCGCAAGGTCGTGGTCATCGGTAAGAGCGTGCGCGAGCAGCTATTCGAGCCCGACGAGGACCCGATCGGGAAGTACATCAAGATCAGCGGCGTCTACTTCGAGGTCGTCGGCCTGACCCGGACGCTGCGCTCGGGCGGCCAGGGGGAGCGAGACTCGAACTCGCTGTTCGTCCCGTTCACCACGCTACGGACGTCGTTCAACATGGGCAACCGCGTCGGGTTCTTCGCGATGACCGCGAAGCCGGGCACGGATGGCGACGAGCTCGAGCGTCAGGTCAAGGAGACGCTCAAGCGCCACCACCGGATCGCGCCGTGGGACGACCTCGCGATCGGCTCGTTCAACATGTTCATCATGTTCGGCAAGTTCCAGACGTTCTTCCTCGTGCTCTCGATCGTCAGCTGGGTCGTCGGTGGCGCGACGCTGCTCGCGGGCGTCATCGGCGTTTCGAACATCATGCTGATCACCGTGAAGGAGCGGACCAAGGAGATCGGCGTCCGCAAGGCACTCGGTGCCACACCGCTCTCGATCGTGTCGATGGTGATGAAGGAATCGATCGTGCTGACGATCATCGCGGGGCTGCTCGGCGTGGCGGCCGGCGTGGGGCTCCTCGCCGCCGCCGAGGCGGTGTTCAGCGCCATGCCCGATTCCCCGCTCGGGCCGCCGAACATCGGCCTGTCCACCGTGATGATCGCGATGGGGATCCTCGTCGCCGCCGGCGCCCTCGCCGGCATCATGCCCGCTTCCCATGCTGCCTCGATCAAGCCGATCGAGGCGCTCCGCGCCGAGTGACCCGAGGTCTGCCATGAAGAAGATCCTGTCCTACTTCCTCGTCCTGATCCTCGTCGCCATCGTCGGTGGCGCGTTCTTCTACCTGTACAAGAAGAGCCAGTCCAAGCCGGTGGTGTTCGAGACCGAGCTCCCCGAGATCGCAGACATCACCAAGAAGACGGTGGCGACCGGCTCGATCGTCCCGCGCCGCGAGGTCGAGGTGAAGCCGAAGGTCACGGGCGTGCTCACCGAGCTCTACGTCGAGCCCGGCAAGCTCGTGAAGGAAGGCGACGCCCTCGGCAAGATCTCGATCATCCCGGATGCGATGCAGACGAACCAGGCGGAGTCCGGCGTGCGCACCGCGCAGATCGCCTATGACAACGCGAAGCGCGAGCTCGAGCGCAACGAGGCCCTGTTCAAGCAGGGCGTGGTCGCGGACGCGGAGCTGCAGAGGTACCGCACCGAGTTCGCGCTGCGGAAGCAGGAGCTGTCGACCGCGGGCTCGAACCTCCAGCTCGTCAAGGAAGGCGCCACGCGCGGCCAGGGCAAGACGTCGACGCTGATGGTCACCGCGACCTCCTCGGGCATGGTGATCGACGTGCCGGTCAAGATCGGCTTCAGCGTGATCCAGGCGAACAACTTCAACCCGGGCACCACCGTCGCCGTGATCGCCGACATGGACGACATGATCTTCGAGGGCCGCGTCGACGAAGCGGAGGTCGCGAAGATCAAGGAAGGCATGAAGCTCGCGATCAAGGTCGGCGCGATCGAGAAGGAGCTGCTCGACGGCAGCCTCGAGTACATCTCGCCGAAGGGCAAGACGATCGACGGCGCGATCCAGTTCGAGATCAAGGCGAAGGTCGTGCGCAAGGAGGGGATGAAGATCCGCGCGAACTACAGCGCGAACGCCGACATCGTCCTCGAGGAGAAGAAGCAGGTCCTCGCGATCCGCGAGGCGCTCGTCCAGTACAAGGATGACAAGCCGTTCGTCGAGATCGAGACGACGCCGCAGACGTTCGTGAAGAAGGACATCACCGTCGGACTATCCGACGGGATCAAGGTCGAGGTGCTCGGCGGCGTCGCGAAGGGCGACAAGATCAAGATCCCCGAGAACGCCGGACCGCCGGGCCCGATGGGCGGTCCCCCCGGTAAGGGCGGGGCCGGTCGGCCGCCGTCGAAGAAATAGTTGTAGAGCGCGGGCGCACACCATCGGGCCGAGATCGGCCCCTCGACGTCACGCCGCGCGTGTTAGCGTCGTCGGCAATGGCAGCGCCCGTCAGGCTCGGGGCTATCGACGCCGGGTCGAATGCGATCCGCGTCGTGATCGCCGAGCTGACGCCCACGGAGCTCGTGCGCATCGAGGCGGAGCGCGTGCCGGTCCGGCTCGGCCACCTCGCGTTCACGCGCGGCGAGCTCGATCCCGTGGCCATCGACCAGGCCGTCGCCGCGTTCGTGCACTTCCGCCAGCGCTTCGATCACCACGGCGTCACGATGTACCGCGCGGTCACCACCAGCGCGGTGCGCGGCGCTTCGAACCGCGATGTCCTGCTCCACCGCATCTATCACGAGGCAGGGATCGAGCTCGAGGTCATCGAGGGCGAGGAGGAAGCACGCCTCGTCCGAAAGACGGTGGTGCACACGCTCGGGCCCGGCAACCTCCCGCGCGCGATCCTGGACCTCGGCGGCGGCAGCCTCGAGGTCAACCTCCGATCGGGCTCGACGTGGAGCGCCTACTCGCTGCCGGTCGGCACGGTGCGGCTGCTCGAGACCTTCGGCCTCGATGGCGCGATCGCCGACCCGGAGGCCGGCATGGTGCGCCGCTACACGGCGACGCTGATGCACACCATCTCGCGCGGCAACGGCAGCAGCGGGATCGCGGCGGCGACCGGCGGCAACGCGGATGCGCTCGCGAAGATCGTCAACGAGGGACAGCCGGCCGGCACCGGCTTGCCGAGCTTCGATCTGCTGGCGCTGGAGAAGGTCATGCCGACCATCGTCGGCGCCACGGTCGAAGAGCGGATGGAGAAGTTCGGGGTCAAGCGGGACCGCGCCGAGGTGCTCGGCATCGCGGCGCTCGTGTTCGCCACCGCCGCACGGCAGCTCGGGCTGTCGAAGCTGGTCGCGCCGGGCGTCGGGGTGCGCGAGGCGGTGCTGCTCGAGCTGTCCGAGACCGCGCGCGAGGAGCAGATCCGGGCAGAGGGAGCGCACGACAAGGCGCTGCTCACCGCCGCGCGCGCGTTCGCGAACCGCGTCGATCACGACACCACGCACGGTGAGCACGTCCGGCAGCTCGCTCGCGCGCTGTTCCACCAGCTCCGCGACGTCCACGGGCTCCCCGACGATCGCAGCGTGCTGCTCGAGGTCGCCGCGCTGCTCCACGATGTCGGTGAGGTGGTGAACGTGCGCGGCCACCACAAGCACAGCGAGTACATGATCCGGTGGGCCCGCATCCCCGGCCTCGACGACATGGCGCGCGAGATGATCGCGCTGATGGCGCGCACGCACCGCAAGGACGCCGCGCGCGCGAAGCAGATCATCAACGAGTCCGTGCTGTCCAAGGAGCTGCGCGCTCAGGTGCGCAAGCTCAGCGCCCTGCTGCGCGTCGCGGACGGCCTCGACTGGGAGCACCGCTCGCGCGTCGAGCAGGTGGTCGCCACGCGCATGGGCGACGCGATCATCCTCGACCTCGTGGTCCGCGACGGGCCGTCGCGCGATGATGCGCAGCTCGTCCGCAAGGCAGACCTCCTGAGGGAGGAGCTCGGGCTCGACCTCCGGGTCACCGTGGCGCGGCCGGTCTCACCACCGCCGGAAGTCGCCCCGTCCAACTCGGGCTCCAATCTGGAGGTCGCACGCGCTAAGGTCCGCTGACCATGCGCTGCGCCCTGCTGTTCTTCGTCGGATCTACGCTCCTCACGGCCTGCGGTGATGACGGGGGTGGACCGGCCGGGGAGATCGCCGCGACGATCACGCACTACGACTACACGTTCGACGTGGTGACCCGCCGGGCGCACGCGGCGATCACGGCGACCATCGACACGGCCGGCGACTGCATCACGCTGCCGTTCCGCGCCGTCGAGCTCGATCCCCTGACCGTGAAGATGGACGGCAAGCTGGCCGCCTCCGCCACGGCGAACGACACGCAGTTCCTCGCGTGCGGGACCGGCTGGAAGGCTGGCGAGTCGATCGTGATCGAGGCGGATCTCACCGTCGCGCTGCAGACGCTCTCGACGAGCCAGGTCGGCTACTCGCTGACGATGGATACGAACGGCAACCCGTTCTACTACCTGGTGAGCTGGGTCGGCGGCTGCGATCGGTTCGGTCCGTGCGACAGCCGCCCGAACCAGTTCGCGACGTACACGTTCCACGTCACGCACCCCGAGGCGCTCTCCGTCGCGTGCCCCGGCGTGATCACCGAGACGTCGGCGACCGAGACGCAGTGCGTGTTCGATCACGACGGCGGACCGACGTACTCCACGTTCGGGATCGCGGCATATCCGAAGACCGCCTGGGTCCCGGCGGACAAGGGCAAGTGGGGATCGGTGCACGTCACGGTCTACGACCGCCCGACCACGCAGATCACGGCGGCGATCGACGCCACGTACAACGCCGGCTACGTGGCGTGGCTCGAACAGAACTTCGGGCCCTACCCGTTCGGCTCCGAGCTCCGGGTGCTGACAGCGCCGACGTACTGGAGTGGATTCGAGCACCCGGGCAACATCGTCCTCGACGATAGCCTCGCGCGCACGACCAACCCGGCCTACCTCCACAACACACAGCACATCCTCGATCACGAGATCGCGCACCAGTGGGCCGGCGATCAGACGACGCTCGCGGACACCTACGACTTCGTGTGGAAGGAGTCGATGGCGGAGTACCTCGCGTACGCCTACGAGGCGCAGATGGAGCCGGCCGCGGCGACGGCGACCGCGGCGTACTGGAAGCGCGCATCCGCGGGCGCGCGGTACTTCCCGGTGCCGGGCGAGAAGCCGGCGCTGTTCGACTACTACGGCGACGTCTACGGGCCGGGCCCGATGATCCTGTTCCGTCAACTGGAGGTGATGACCTCGCGGGCGCAGGTGATCGCCGCGATCGCCAGCGTGCTCGGCCAGCCGCGCTCACTGTCGGTCGACGAGGTCGTCGCGGCGCTGTCCGCGAAGACCGGCCTGGATCTCACCGCGTACGCCGCCGCGTGGCTCCACGGCACCGGCGCTCCCGAGTGGCCGGTGATCAACGCGACGTACACCGCGGGCACGGGGATGCTGCACGTGACGCAGACCAAGGGCACCGCGCGGCGCTGCAAGTTCCACGTCGGGCTCAAGGGCGCGCAGGCGGGTGAGCTCGCGCTCGTCGAGGTCGATACGTTCAAGAACGGACTCGATCAGACGCTCGCGGTTCCCGCACCCGCCTTCGCCGTGACGCAGACCGTGCTCGATCCCACGTTCGAGTGCCTCGTGTTCGCCGGTGTCCTCGCGCGCGAGGTCCCTCACCCCTGGCTCACGGATCGCGCACTCTCGAATTTCCCTGGCACCGCGCGCCCCTAGCCAGCGCCTTTCTGATATCGATGTCGGGCGAATCCAAGGGGAGCCTGATGATCATGACTATGAATTCTTCGCGTCTATTGCTCGCAAGCACCATCGTGGCGCTCGCCATCGTTCCCGGCTGCAAGAAGCTTCCGGGCGGTGGTGGACTTCCGAACAAGCCGAACGTTCCGGGCGGGCTCGGCGGCGCTTCCGGCGAGGTCGATCCGAACACGTGCGGCAACTACGCCGCCGTCGATGCGGGCCGCAAGTTCAAGGCGTTCCTCCAGGCGACCAAGGACCTCCTCGCGACCACCGAGGAGACCGTCAAGGTCGTCCGAGAGTCCTGCATCATGATGGGCAACGAGATGCAGATGCCCGAGGGTGACCTCAAGGGCGAGACCAACGACATCTGCGCGAAGGTCGTGACCACCTATCAGAACAACCTGAAGGTGAGCCTCAAGCCGAACTTCAAGCTCAAGACCGTGTTCAAGCCGGCCGTGTGCAAGGTCGACGCGAGCATCCAGGCCAAGGCGGCCGCGGAGTGCAACGGTGGCGCGACGGCAGGCACCGGTGGCAACAGCGCCGGCGGCCAGTGCGAGGCGGCCGCGGCCGTCAACGCGAACGCCAGCGTCGAGTGCACGCCGCCGGAGTTCTCGATCGACGTCGACGCGAAGCTGATCGTCGACAAGACCAAGCTCGAGATGACGCTCAAGGCGCTGCGCAACGGCCTGCCGAAGCTCCTCTCGGTCTCGGCGCGGCTCGAGCCGCTCCAGGCCGCCGTGAAGGTGTGGGTCAGGACGCAGGGAGAGCTCGCGGCCATGGGCCCGAAGTTCGCCCAGTCGTTCTCCGACCAGGCGATCTGCATCTCGGGTCAGATCGCCGCCGTCGCGAAGGCGTCGACGAAGATCGAGGCCAACGTGTCGGTGTCCGTGTCCGTCTCGGCGTCGGCCAGCGCCAGCGCCAGCGGCAAGTAGCCCGCTCTATCGCTGCGGGCAGGATTTCTGCAGCGCTTCGCCCCCTCGCCCGTGTGGCGCTGGGGGCGTTTTTCGTGTAGCAAGCCCCCATGAAGACGCTCACGGAGTTCTCGACGCTGACCCTCCGAAAGGCCGCGGCCGCACGCGCGGCGGCGGGCGGTGCACCCCGCACTGCTCCCGCGCCCGTGGAGGCAGCGGCTCCCAGCGAGGAAGCTGCTGCAGAGCCGTCGAGCGACGCTCCGGTCGAAGCGTCGGCCGAGGCGCCTGCCGAGGGTGCCGAACCGGCCGCCGAGGGTGGCGAGGCCATCGCGGCTCCGGCCCTACCGCCCGATCCGGCGATCGACGCGGTCGCCGCCGCGCTGTCCGTGCAGCCCGATCGCGCCGCGCGCCTCCTCGAGGCGCTCGACATCGTCGGTCCCGGCAACGTCGAGCAGGTCCGCCTCGTGCGCGTGTACGAGGGCGAGAAGGGTCCGCACGGCTGCGTGTCGCGCGGTCAGTTCCACTTCGTGATCGATCGTGTCGGCGGCCAGAAGCGCGGCGGTGCCCCGCGGGATGATCGCCGCGGCGGCGGCGACCGCGGTGGTCGCGGTGGCGGCGGCGGCGGTGGTGGTGGCGGCGGCGGCGGTGGCGGTGGCGCACGCGGCGGTGGCTTCGGCGGCCCCGGCGGCGGCAAGGACAAGCCGCGCGGTCTGTCGAGCCTCGTCCACGGCGTGAAGGTCGAGCGCAAGGAAGACGACGATCCGCGTGGTCCGCGCGGCGAGCTGCCGAAGGCCGGCATCGGCTGGCAGCTCACCGCCGCGCCGCGTGACTTCAAGGCCGAAGGCCGTGGTCGCGGTGGTCCTGGTGGTCCCCGGGGTCCGCGTGGTCCCGGTAGCCCGCGCGGTCCCGGCGGTCCCGGCGGTCCCCGTGGTCCTGGTGGCCCGCGTGGCCCCGGCGGCGGTGGTGGCTTCGGTGGCCCCGGTGGCGATCGTGGCCCCCGCGGTCCGCGTGGTCCCGGTGGTGGCGGCTACGAGCAGCGCCTGGGCCCCGATGGCCAGCCTCTGCCGCGCGAGCCCCGCCCCCCGCGTCCCCCGCAGGATGGCGGCCCGCGTGAGGCACAGCCCCAGCAGCCGCGCCTGGGCCCCGATGGCCAGCCCCTGCCGCCCAAGCCGCGCCGCGACCGCAAGCCGATGGGCCCCGACGCCAGCGGCAACGGACCTGACGGAAAGCCGTGGGATCCCGAGCGTCGCGCCCAGCGGCAGGCCGAGCGCGCCGCCGAGCCCCAGCAGGCTCAGCAGCCGATGAATACGGCAGCGCCGGCTTCCGTCGAAGAAGCCCCGAAGGAATAGCGGCGCTTATATACGTCACCGAGATCACACTCGCGAAACCAGCGCGCGTGCTTGGTGTCGACGCTGTATCCTCCGTGAAAGCAAGGAGCTCCATGTCGACCCGCCACATCGTCTCTGTCGTAGTCCTCACCGCTGCGATGTTGATCGGTGGCCTCGGCGACGCGTTCGCCGACATGTCGAAGAACGTGATCAGCGCGTTCCGCGGCCAGCTCGTCATCTCCAAGGGCGATCTGCCCGAGGGGAAGAACGACAAGGACACGATCGCGAAGATCAAGGCCGCGAAGGTGACGGTGATCGAGGGCGAGACCCGCGACGACGTCACCTACTGGCACTTCTCGTACGCGGCGTTCCTGTCGAAGACCGGCGCCGCGAAGCTGAAGATGGAGTTCTACAAGGACAACGGCAAGCAGCTGTCCGCCGACAAGACCCTCGACGGCATCGATCCGAAGAGCACGCTGCTCACCGGTGAGATCTCGATCAACGAGGACGAGGGTCTCGCCAAGGGCAAGACGTACACGATCAAGCTCGTGACCGAGCGCGACGCGGTGGTCGCGACCGCGACGCTGCTGATGAAGTAGTCCAACCGCGGCCACGGCGTGGTCACGCCAAGTGAGTCAACGCGCTCCGTGGGCGGGCGGTGGCCTGCGAGCCGCTGCGAGCGTCCCGCGTGGGGAGATCGGCAGGCAACGGTGGCGATGGCTCGCCGGAGCTGAAGTAGTCACGGCTGAACGTAACGGGCCACATGGGTCGCTCGCTCGCCCGGCCCCAGCCGGTACACGGCGTCACTGCCGAGAAGCGCCCATGCTCGCGCGTAGCTGAGGTAGTACTCGCTGCGCGGTCGGAGATCGGTGTTGATCGGGTCGTCGGTCGTGTTCGCGAGGATCGTCTCGCGGTCGGCCTCGAGGTGGGCGGCGAGAAGCTCCACCGAGGCCGGCGCGGCGCTTCGCGACACGCGGAGCGGTCCGCCGAAGGTCGAGATATACGCGGACCCGTCGACGCGGATGACGCTGGAGGCCGACTCGGCCAGTGTCCGAGCGGTGGAGAATGCATCGGTCGTTCGGGTGTAGTAGACGCCACCGGGCCGCAGATGCTCGTACGCGAGCGCGAGGAACTCGCGCGAGAACAGATTGCCGTAGCCGGCGTGAGCAGGATGGAGCGGCCACGTCATGATGAGATCGAAGGACTCGCCCCGATGTGCGTGGAGCCAGCGCCGTCCGTCGTCCACGACGTAACGAACCTTGGGCGATGCGGCGATGCGAGCGCCGCGCGGGGTCGTGCGCAGCAGATCGAGAAGCTGGCCATTGAGCTCGACGATGACGAGCTCGGAGACCGTCGGATCGGCGAGGACCGAGTCGCACAAGACGCCGTCCCCGAGGCCGATCGCGAGCACGCGATGCGGCGCGGGCGCCGCGGCCAGGGCGAGAGCAACGG
>JAYVLW010000419.1:0-2642 GCA_043759315.1 Myxococcales bacterium | reverse complement strand
TCGAGCGTGTCGGGCACGCGAGCGTCGAGCCTCGGAGCGACGACGATCGTGGCGCCCGTTCGCTGATCCACGACGAGCTCCGCGGTCTTGCCATCTTCGATGGTCACCACGCGCTCGGTCGCCTGGCTGCTCCCGCCGGCGATCGTCTGCGCGAGCCCCAGGCTCACGACGTAGCTGCCCGGTGGCAGCGAAGCGATCTCGAACTGCCCATCGGGATTCGACTGGTAGTGCACCGTGAACGGGCGGTCGCGGAGCACGGCCCGGATCGCGAACACGTCGCCGCGCCCACCGTAGCGAAGGCGGCCGTGGAGCGCGCCGCGACCGACGAGCTTCAGCGAGAGCGGTGCTGTCGCGCCGGTGTCGATCGGCACGACGCTCGACCATCCGCGCGGGTCGAGCGCGAGCGCGAACCCGGCGTCCTTCGGTGCGTCGATCGTGAAGCGGCCCGCGCCGTCGGTGGTGGTGGCCGCGGATCCCGACAGGTGACCGAACACGATCGAGATCTGTGCGCCCAGGATCACGATGGCGCCGGGAACGGGCCGGCCCGCCGGATCGACGACCGACCCGCGAAGCCCCACGGTCGGTCCGTGGGCGCCGTCGCCCATCGAGGACACGCGCGAGGGTCCGCCGGCCAGGTTCACCGACGGCGCTCCGCCACCCGAGTCCAGGACATACACCTGCGGCGCGACGGCGAGCGAGCCCGCGGCGCCGATGTCGATGATGTGCTGGTCACGGTCATGCTCTCCGTCGTTCACCGCGTTCGATCCGCCGGTGTGGCCGGGCATCGTGGGTCCCGCGGTCACCGCGGCCGTCGATCGAGAAGGGATGCGAGCGTCACGGCCGGGCGACGAGGTCGCGGATGTGCCCGCGCCCGTTTCGGTCGAGGGCGTCACCGCGGCCGTCTCCGTCGTGGAACGCGGGGCGGCGTCAGGACGGGTCGCGATCCACACGACGACGACGGCGGCGAGCGCGGCAGCCCCGGTTGCAAGAGCAAGCGTGCGGCCGGTGGGCATCCACCACTCGTACCACGGAGAACGCCGGCGCCACGGCAGCGCCGGCGTACGCGCAGATCCGGAGGTCAGAGGTTCGCGGTGTTGAGCGGGCAGGCGGGGGCGGTCAGGTGGTCCTCGGAGGCCAGCTTCGCCTTGGTCTTGGCCTCGGTGAACAACCTGGTGAACCGCGCGGTGAAGGCATCCACGACCTGGCGGTACGCGGCACCTTTGTAGCGGGTCACGTTCTCGAAGCTCCACTTCATCGCCTTCGCCGAGTAGTTCGCAGAGCCGTTATAGAGCGCCGCACCGCTCGGGTCGTCCTGGTCGACGATCATGAACTTGTGGTGCATGAGCTGATAGATCTCGGCGGTGCCCGGCCAGTAACGAACCTGGACATCGAGGCCGAAGTCAGTGCCCGCCTTCTCGACGCAGTCACCGAACGCCGGGTTCCCGAGCGCCTCCTGGGAGGCATCGAGCACGAGCTTGATCGTGAACGGCTGGCCATCGGCCTTCGCCTTCTTCGCGCGCGTCACGAGCGAAGACACGATGCCGGGGTGCGCGAGCATGTCGGGCGCGAGCGAGATCGAGCGCTTCGCGTTCTTGATGCCGTTGGTGACGTTCGTATAGGTGATCGACTCGCCGGTCGCGATCACGCCGCTCGGCGGGAACCACGTGTCGGGGCCGTTGCAGGCGTCGAGCTTCGCGACCACCGTCTTGCGCGCGTCATCGGACTTCTGCGGCTGGCCGGGCAGCACGCCCGCGTCGAACATCACGTCGACGTCGCACGTGAACGAGCGGATCCGCTCGGCGTTGCTCGGTCCGCGGAGGACCACGGAGTTCTCCTCGTTCGTGATGAGGCCGGTGCCCGAGAAGTTGTTCGAGCCAGCGAACACGATCTGATCGTCCACCGCGACGATCTTGGAGTGCATGATGCCGACCGAGGTCGTGTACGTCATGCCGTTCAAGAACCGCACCTCTGCGCCCTGCGACGCGAGCAGCGTGGTGCGCGACATCGCGTTGTTCTGAGCCTCGTCCATCACGATCTTCACGTGGGCGCCCTTGTTCTGGATCGCCCACAGCACCGCGTCGACGACCGGCTTCGCCGCGGCGGAGCCCGAGATGTTGAAGTTCGAGATCCGGATCGTGCCGCCTTGCTTCACGCTCTTGATCGCGGTCGACAGCATCTTGATCATCACGCTGCGCGGCCCGAGCGCGTTCTGGTCCGCCTGCGTGCAGTCGTGACCGCAGCCGGTGTTGTTGAAGATCGGATAGCTCGCCGGCCAGGACTCCACGGCGGGCGGCTGCCACGCGACCTCCGGGGGGAGGGGTGCGTTCGGATTCGGTAGCGCGCCGAAGCCGCCAAGCGGGCGCACGTTGAGCAGCGCCGTCGCGGCCTTCGTGCCCACGTTCTTCACGGTGAGCACATAGGCGCCCGGCTCCGACTGGTCGAACACGATCGATGGCTCGCCATCCGCATCCGCGGTCTGGCGATCGCCGGACGGGTCCTTCAGCGACAGCGTCAGCTCCGAGCGATCGGCCGCGGCGGTGTCGGGCTGCGTGACCGCGACGCGGAAGCTCGCATCGGCCGAGAACGTGAAGCGCTTCGACTTGCCGGCGGCGATCGTGATCGCGCGGTCGACGATGCCGAAG
>JAYVLW010000418.1:0-4830 GCA_043759315.1 Myxococcales bacterium | reverse complement strand
CACCCATTCGTTAGATCATGCCGATCGTCCGGAGTCGATCGAGACGATCGCCTTCGCGCGTGCGAGGAGATCCGGACTCCACCCCGTGAACGGGTACGGATCATTGGTCCTACACCGTCCACGTGCCGCAGCGCGCACCACGCGCGGAAGCGATGTCCGGGTGTTGCGGGATCGCGGTCACCACGCGCTGTCTGCTGGCCCACCAACATTCACTCCGTGGAGGATGACTCGGACTGTGTGAACTCTTCGCGACCTTGTTACGTACAGCGATCGTTTGAGAGGGTGACGCCATGGGGAGTCACGTTTGCCGCAAAGTCTTCGTCGTTGTTCTCGCGATCTCCGCGAGCTGCTCGTCGGAGTTCGATCCACAGCCCTGCGCGATCGACGGCGATTGCGGATCGGGTCTCGTCTGCGAGATTCGCGATCAGGCGCCCGTCTGCGTGCACGCGGAGGATGCGCCGCTCGTCATCGGGCAAAGCGCACCCGTGTCTGGAACGAACCAGGCACTCGGCACCGGCATGAAGCTGGGCATCGAGCTCGCGTTCAAGGAGAAGAACGAGGCCGGCGGCGTGCGCGGCAGACGGCTCGTGCTCGAGTTCCGCGACGACGCTTACCAGCCGGACCTCGCCGAGGCGGCCGCGCGCTCGCTCGTCGACGTCCAGCCGCTGGAAGCGGCGCCCCGCTGCCCCACCACGTCGACCCCGGCGGTCGCCGGTCAGACGCCGATCTCGACGACGGCGCTCGCGCGTGGCCCGAACGCCGTGCTCGCGTTCCTCGGCAACGTCGGCACGCCGACGATGGTGCGCTCCGCCCCCGTCGCGATCGAGACCGGGACGATGTTCTTCGGCGCGTTCACCGGCGCTGCGACGATCCTCCGCGACAACCTCGCCGCCGGCTGCAAGCCGTACATCTTCAACGTGCGCGCGAGCTATGCGCAGGAGGCGCGCGCGACGACCGAGTACTTCAAGAAGAAGCTCGTCCCCGACTACAAGCACTTCCTCAGCTTCGACCAGAACGACTCCTACGGTCAGGCCGGCTACGACGGTCTCGTCGAGGGCTACAAGGCCGTGATGGGGAGCTTCCCCGGCTCCGCGGATCCGACGAACCCGATCATCCGGTTCCGCTACGTGCGCAACGACGACGCGAGCGTTCCGGCGCAGGCCGCCGCGGCAGAGCAATACCTGGCGACGATGCTCGGCGCCGACACCGCGAACCACACCGTCGGCGTGTTCATGACGGACACGTACGGCGCCGGTGCGCACTTCATCGAGGAGCTCCGGCGCTGGCAGTTCGCGAACGATAGCCAGCAGACCGCGCTCAACAAGGCGACACGCCTGAAGCTCTACTTCTCGAACGTCTCGTTCGTGGGACCGAACGCGCTCTCGGATCGCCTGGTCGCCGCCGGAGCGATCAGCACGCCGCAGGGCAACATGTACCTGACCGAGGGCGTGGTCGTGTCGCAGGTGGTGCCGAACTACCAGAGCGACTCGAGCGACGTGGTCACCGCGTACAACCGGCTGATCGCGGCGAGCGGCGCGCAGCCGGGGTTCACCTCGCTCGAGGGCTACGTCGCGGCGCGCGTGTTCATCGCGGGCCTCGACGCACACAAGGGGCCGTTCACGCCGGAGACGCTCGTCAAGACGTTCGAGCAGCTGCCGGATCTCAGCCTCGGCCTCGGCGCCTCGTCGGGGTTCTCGCCCGCGAGCCATCAGTACTCGAACTCGGTGTGGGGCACGAGCATCCAGCCGAACGGCACGTTCCGGAACCTCTACTTCTGGAGCGCGGGCAACGCGATCCAGTTCTTCGAATGAGATCTACCCATGACAAGTGACCCCGACTACGCCGCGCTCGCGGATCAGCTCGCGCAGACCCACACGGTCGGGCGCTACGTCCTGCACCGCCAGATCGCGCGGGGCGGCATGGCGACCATCCACATCGCGCGCCTGATGGGCGACGAGGGGTTCTCGAGGATCGTCGCCGCGAAGCGCCTGCACCCGGAGTTCGCCGAGGACTCCGAGTTCGTGGCGATGTTCCTCGACGAGGCGCGCATCGCGTCGAAGGTCCACCACCGCAACGTGGTGCCCGTGCTCGATGTCGTCACCACGCAGGACGAGGTGTTGCTCGTGCAGGAGTTCGTGCACGGTGCACCGCTGCACTGGTTGCTCAACAAGACCCGCCAGCTCAAGGAGCGCATCCCGGTCGACATCGCGGTCGCGATCGCCTCGCAGGTGCTCGCCGGCCTGCACGCGGCGCACGAGCTGGTCGACGAGATGGGCATGGCGCTGCACGTGGTGCACCGCGATGTCTCGCCCCAGAACGTGATGATCGCGACGGACGGTACGGCGCGCCTGCTCGACTTCGGCGTCGCGAAGGCGTCGATGGCCGCGCACGTCACCCGCGAGGGGACGTACAAGGGCAAGCTCGCGTACTCGGCGCCCGAGCAGCTGCGCGGCCACGCGACGAAGCAGAGCGATCTGTACGCGCTCGCCGTGGTGCTGTGGGAGCTGATCGTCGGTCACCGCATGCACGGCGCCCAGTCCGAGACCGAGCTCGTAGCCACCATCATGAGCGGCCAGCTGCCGACGATCGCGGATGCGCTCGCGCCCGAGCGCGAGTGGCAAGCGATCGGAGACGACTCGTGGCAGCAGCTCGACGCGGTCGACGTGGTCGTCAAGCGCGGCCTCGCGGTCGACGTCACCCAGCGCTGGAAGACGGCGGTGGAGATGGAGGAGGCGCTGATCCGCGCGGTGCCGCCGGCGTCGCCGAGCGCCGTCGCGACGTGGCTCAAGCACGTGGGCAAGGAGTACCTCGACAAGCACGATCGGCTGATCGCCGCCGAGGAAGCGAGCTGGCGCCGCACCGGCGGCACGAGCGTCCGCTCGCTCCGGGCGCGCACGTCGCCGAGCATCGAGAGCGTGTCGCGCTCGCACCCACCCGCGCCGAAACCGGAGCGCTCCCGCACTCTGGTCGCGCTGCTCGGTGCGCTCGTCGCCGGTGTGGCGATCGGCGTGGTCATGCTCCTCAGGAGCCCGAGCGCCGCATCGCGCACGCCCGAGCCGATCGCTCCCGCGGAGCCGGCCGACACCGGCGAGCCCGAGCACCATCGCGTGAAGCCCGCGCCGGCGGTCGCCCACGACGAGCCGCCCCCACCTCCGCTCGATGACCAGCCCGAGGCAGCAGCGAAGACCGTGGAGCCCGCGCGGCCACCCACGCGCAAGGCCTCGTCCGCACCGCAGCGCGCGGTGCCGCCTCGCCCTGGTCCGCGCGCCGCGGCTCGTACGGCCGCCGCTCCGCCCGAGATCGTCGCACCGCCTGGCACCACGACGGCGACGGTGACCGCGCCCGAGATCAGGACCGACAAGCCCGACTGCACCCCGCCCTACTACTTCGAAGGTTCGAAGAAGATCTTCAAGCCCGCCTGCCTGTGAGGCCGGCCACAAAGGAGTCCGTTGATGATCGTCAGTCGCCATCTGCTAGCACTCGTTCTCGTCACAGCTCTCGGCGCACCCGCGCTCGCCGACGACCAGCCGAAGGAGGCGTGCATCGACGCGCACAGCCGAGGTCAGGACGCCCGCGAGCAGGGCAGGATCTCCCTCGCGCGCAAGCTGTTCTTGTCGTGCGCGCAGTCGACGTGCCCGGCGCTGGTCCAGGGCGATTGCGCGCGGTTCGCCGATGACCTGACGCGCATGCAGCCGACGCTGAGCTTCGTCGCACGCGACGGCGGCGGCGCCGACCTCCCGGACACCACCGTCTACATCGACGGCGCGCTCGTGGTGACGCGGCTCGACGACGGCAAGGCGCACGACGTCGACCCCGGGCCGCACACCATCAAGTTCATCCACGACGGAAAGGACCAGGTGCAGACCCTCGTGGTCGGTGCCGGCGAGAAGGGCCGCACCGTCTCGGCGACCTTCGGCACGGTGCTCCTCCCGTCGCCCGGTGGCGCCGCGAAGCTGCAGGCACGCCGCGGGCCGCTCACCACACACCCGCTCGGTGCCAAGGTCGTGATCGGCTTTGGCGCGGCGATGGTGCTCGGCGGCGGCACGCTCGGCATCTACGGCCTGACGCGCGTCCCGAGCAACTGCTCGATCTCCACGCACCAGTGCGCCGCACCGCCGGGCGATCCGTCGTTCGCGGATGCGAGCTCGGCGATCGGTCTGTCGAACATCGGCTGGGTGGTGAGCGCCGTCGGCGTGGTGGCGATCGCGGGAGGCGTGGCGTGGTACGTCGGTGGCAAGCACACCGAGACGGAGACAAGCGTGGTGGCGGCGCCGTGGGTCACGCCGGACGCCGCGGGGTTCGCGGTGATGGGACACCTGTGAGCGGCGCGTATCCGGTGCGAGACCTCCCACCCGTGGTATCGCGCACGCGCTCCGCGACGATGAGCGGAACCGCTCCGCGCGTCGGCACGCTGATCGTCCAGGCGCCCCACGAGAAGGGCATCGTCTCGACGGTGTCGCAGCTGATGGCGCGGCATGGCGCGACGGTGCTCGACTCGGCCCACTTCGCCGATGCCCCGTCGCACACGTTCTTCCAGCGGCTGCAGTTCGATCTCGCCGGCCTCTCCGATCGCGTGACCCTCGAGCGCTCGCTGCGCGAGGTCGGCGAGCGGTACACGATGCGCTGGCGCGTCTGGTACGGCGACCGCAAGCGGCGCGTCGCGATCCTCGCATCGAAGCAGGAGCACTGTCTGTACGACCTGCTGATCCGCCACCGCGCTCGCGAGCTCGACTGCGAGATCGCGATGGTGATCTCGAACCACCCGGAGGCCGGACCGATCGCGCGCCACTTCGACGTACCGTTCCACTTCCTGCCGGTGTCGCCGGAGAC
>JAYVLW010000417.1:0-5031 GCA_043759315.1 Myxococcales bacterium | reverse complement strand
CCCACGATCTCGCCACGGTGGTGCGCGAGGAGATCGTGCGCGCCCTGCGCAAGTCGTGATTCGGCTCGGCGTAACCTCCAGCCCGCGCCGGCGTACACGCAGCATGCGCGGCCTCCTGCTCGTCGGGCTCCCGGTCCTGTTCGCTGCCTGCATGTCCGCGGAGGGCACGCCGCGCGGCGCCGCCGGCCCCGAGGGCCCGCTTGTCGTCGAGCTGTTCACCTCGCAGGGCTGCAGCTCGTGCCCGCCCGCCGACAAGCTCCTCGACAAGCTCGCCGCGAGTGGCCCGACGTTCGCCCCGCTCTCGTTCCACGTCGACTACTGGGACGAGCTCGGCTGGCCGGATCCGTTCGCGTCCCCCGCGTGGACCGAGCGGCAGCGTCAGTACGCGAGCGCGCTCGGCGACAACCGGGTCTACACGCCGGAGCTCGTGGTCGGCGGAACATCCGGCATGGTCGGCTCCAACGCCGCGCTCGTCGCCGCGGCGATCGCCAGGACGCCGCGCCCCGCGCTCCTCGCGGCGACCGGCACGTGGACCCAGGGCGCGCTCGAGGTGACCGCGACTGCGCCCGCGGATGCCGACGTGCTCGTGGCGATCTGGGAGGACGGCACGAAGACAACCATCGTGCGCGGCGAGAACGCGGGCGAGACGCTGCGTGGAGATCGCGTGGTGCGCCGGCTCGAGCGCGTCGCGCGTGCGGGCTCGCGCGGCACGCTCAAGCTCGCGTTCAGCGCTGGCTGGAAGATCGGCGGTGCCATCGCGTTCGCGCAGCGCACCGACAAGGCGATCGTTGCATCCGCGCTTCTTCCTCGGTGATGACGCAGGTGTCCCAGGTGCTTCGTCCATCGCACGGCCGGGAACCATCTGATACAACCTCCGCCATGCGCGCTGCAGTTGCCCTCGCTCTCTCGCTGACTCTGGTCTCGGGCGCGTGCTTCCCGAACAACCCGAAGCACCAGACCTACGCGAAGCTCGGTGAGGGCGCGGCGATGCTCGCCGGCATCGGCCTCCTGCTCGCCGTCAACACCGGCGCCGATTGCGACATGAAGGCCGGGCCCGGCGGGGAGCCCGATGACAGCTGCAAGAACACGGCGACGATTCTCGGCAATGCCGGCCTCGCGCTGATCATCGTTGGCCTCGTCGGCTTCATCGCGACCGTATCGACCGCCGAGGACGCGAAGCCGGCGCCGTCCACCGTCGTCCCGAAGGTCGACGCTCCGACGCCCACGCCCACGCCCACGCCCACGCCCCCCGCGGAGCCCACGCCCGCGGCCGCCGACGGTGCCGCGCCCGCACCGACGCCCGCGCCCTGACGTAGATCCGGCGTAACGCCCGCACGGTTCGTGGCGTCCCAGCCCCATGGCCGGACCAACCGCACCCAGCATCGCGCGCCGCGTGATCACGTGCGTGGGTTTCATCGTGCTCTGCAACGGGGTCGGGTTCGCGAGCGCGATGATCGGTGGGCGCCCCACCCTCTATCAGCACCTCGAGCAGCCCGCGTTCGCCCCGCCGCCGTGGCTGTTCGGGCCGGTATGGACGGCGCTCTACACGCTGATGGGCATCGCCACCTACCTCGTGTGGCGCAGTGCTCCCGGTCGTCCGCGGACTACCGCGCTCGTCGCCTTCGGCATCCAGCTCGCGCTGAACGCCGCGTGGACCCCCGTGTTCTTCGGCCTCGAGCGCGTGGGCGCCGCGTTCGCGGTGATCCTCGCCGTGTGGGCGGCCGTGCTCGGAATGATGCTGACCTTCGCGAAGGTCGAGCGGCGCTGCGGTCTCCTCGTCGCGCCGCTGCTCGCGTGGGTGTCTTTCGCCGCTGTCCTCAACGGCGCGATCTACGTCCTGAATCGCTAGCGAACGACGCGGATGCCGAGAGGCATGTTGAGGTTCGTCGCCGCCCCCGTGATCGTGGAGACGGCGCCGAGAGCGATCGCCGGCGGCGTGCCCGTCGTGTGGATGATGTGGACGGCGTTGCCGAGGTAGTCGACGAGGTAGATCGTCGGCGCGTCGCCACCATCGACGTACACGCCCCCGGGATACGCGACGTTGAGCGCGCCGCCGGTTGGCAGCTGCGCGGTCGCGGTCGGGGTTCCCGTCGCGCGCGCGTCGTAGGTTCGCACCACGCCGTCCGGCAGCTGCGGCACCGTGACGTAGAGCGTCTGGCGCGCGTAGGCGAGCGACTGCAGATTCACCGGGCCCGGCGAGAACGCGCGCACCGGCGCGACATCCCCCTGCGCGCCCATCGACCACACCGAGACGTTGCCGCTGAACGAGTTGCCGACGAACAACTCGTTCGCCTCGGCGTCGAACGCGAGCGAGCCCGGGTAGGTGAAGTCCGTGTTGACGTTCGTCGCGCCGCCGAGCGCGTAGTCGCTGGTCGTCGCGCCGGCCGCGAAATGGAACACGGCGACCTGCCCGCCGAGGCCCGATCCGCAGCCCGGGCAGCACGACACGAACAGATCTCCGGCGGGCGTCAACACCACGCTCTCGGCGGAGCCGAGCCCGGTCGTCATCAGGGTTCGCAGCGGCGCGACGTTGCCGGTCGCCTCCGCGTCGAACACGTGGACGACGCCGCCCTGCCGATTCGCGACGAACAGCGTGTTCGTCGTCGTATCGAAGTCGATCCCGATCGGCAGGTTCAGCGCGGCGAGCGTCCCGAGGATCGTCCGCATCGGCGGCGTGTTGCCCGTGGCATCGAGCGCGAACACGACGATCGAGTTGTCGGCCTGCGTGACGTAGATGCCCTTCGCGGACGGCGGCACGGGCGCATCCGCGAGGTGGTGCACCCCGTCATCGCCGCACCCAGCGAGCATCGCGACGAGCCCCACCAGACGCATCGTCAGATCGCGCCGACCTTGCGGGCGACCACGCGGCCCTTGCGCTCGCACAGCTTTCCGCCATCGAACACGGGCACGTGCCGCGCCCAGGAGTGGCTCCCACCAGTGCCCGAGATGCCCAGGTAGTAGCCCTTGCGGCCCACGAACAGGTCGAGCTGGTTGCCGTCGATCCCGCCGCCCGTGTCATCAGCGACCACGCAGCCATCGTGAACGAAGCCGCCCCAGGGCGACCGGCCCGGCATGGTCCGACCTTCCAGGAGTGGCACATAGAGCAAGGTCCCGAGCTTGATCACCTTGGGGTCGACGGCCACGGTACGGAACGGCTGCAGCGGGCGACCGGTCCCGGCGGTGCCCCACTGGGCGCTGGTGACCTTGAAGCATGGGCTCCGCTCGCAACGGCAGTTCCCCTCCACATTGAGGACCCGGCCGTCCTTCAGCTTGCCGGTGCCCTGGAGCTCTAGCTCGGCCGCGAAGTCCTTGGTGACCTCGGCGACCGCCTCGCAGCCGCCGGAGCCGGAGTACAGGGTGACCAGATCCGGGGGCAGGACCGCGGCGAGCTCGGCCTCGTCCTCACCCATCGGGGCCATCGCGACGTTGTCGTTCGCGGGGGCCTTCGCCTTGGCCGCTTTCGCCGCCTTTGCTGCCTTGGCGGCCGCCTTCACGGCGACCTCCTCTTCGCCGATCATGTAGTAGAAGGTGATGTTGAACTCGCCCAGCGAGGCCGGCCCCGCATCGCTCGGCGCCTCGGCGGGTGATGCCATCTCGCGTGGCATCGGCGGCGGCGGTAACGGCGCGTCGACGGTCCCCGACTGACAGCCCGTGGAGCCGAGCGAAAGCCCGAGCGAGATCGGAGCTATACGTGCGAGTCCATTGACGATTCTCGCGATGAAGTCAGCGAGGTAGTCGGCCCCGTCCCGCAGCGCACCTGTGATGGTGGAGAGGATCGTCGTGCCGCGGTCGCTGGAGCTCGTCATACGGGCCCGGCCGACTACTCGTGGCCGGGCTCGCCAAGTCTAACCGTGATCCTGCGGCTGCCAGCCAGATCAGCCCGCAAAATCACCGTGAGCTGACAAACGCTCGCTCCGGAGAATGAGCTTCACCCGCGCCGCAGCGGCTGTGGCGCTGCCTGGCCTAGAAGCGCGCTTGCAGGGTCGCGTTGACCCCGAGCTGATTGAAGTTCCCGAACACGTACTCGAACGGGCACGTGTCGGGATCACTGCAGGTCCGGCGGTACCGGGTCTGGTTGCCATCGTAGCTGTAGAACACCTCGAGCACGGCCGAGAAGATCTTCGCGAAGTCGACCTTCACGGTGCCCTTCACGGCGATCTGGGCGACGGCCTTCTCGCCGGCGGGGAGGATGGTGATCAGCGTATCGATGTTGTTGTTGCGGACGACGGCGGTGGACGTGCCCATGGCGTCGGTCCCGCCGCCCGGAATGCCCTTCGGCGAGGTCAGGGTCGCCGGCTTGTCGACGCCGGCGATCACGCCGAGGGTCAGCCAATCGCCGAAGTTCTTGTCGGCGCCGATCGACGCGAACAGGTTCGGCTTCACCTTGTAGGCCGAAGGGAAGTCCGCGTACGGCGGCAAGCTGGGCTGGCTGTGCAGGATGAACGCCAGGTCGCGGTAGCTGAAGTCGGCGCGGATCCGGACCCGGTCGATCTTGACGCGGACGTTGACGTCGCCGGCCTTGCCGATCTGGGTCTTGGTCGCGCCGGTCTTGTCGGAGTCCTTGAGCGTCTGCCCGAGCACCGTGAACTCGGTCTGCGCCACCCACGACACGCCGCCCGGGTACTTCTCGGGCGAGAACAGCTGGCTGACCTGCTCCCCGTTGAACTTGTAGAGCCTGTAGTCGACCGAGCTCTTGAGCGGCGTTCCCTTGTGGATCGAGAGCTGGGCCGAGCCTCCATACAGGAGGACCTTCTCGCCCTGGACGTCCTGCAGCTCGTTGTAGCCGCGGTCGAACACGCCGCCGTTGAACTCGAACCGGATCATGTCCGTCGGGTCGAAGCCGCCGCCGGCCAGGCCTGCGAGCGCCGTCTTCTGCTCGCCGTCCTGGGGATCGACGATCACGCCGCTCTTGGCGCCGACGAACGCGTAGCCCTTCTCGAAGTCGTACTGGAGCTTCATGCCCGGGGTCGACGACCGCGCGCGCTTGTACTCCGGGTTGCCGCCCCACGACAGGCGGTAGCTGTAGCCGAG
>JAYVLW010000416.1:0-4407 GCA_043759315.1 Myxococcales bacterium | reverse complement strand
CGGCGCTCCGATGCCTACCGAGACGGGACTTGCACCCGCTAGAGAAGCACAGCGTGACAGCTCCGGGACATTCCCGTCGTCGTCGTCACGGCGCACCACCGGCTGATCCTGGCTGCAGTCGCGCGCGTTGCCGGTCGGTTCATCGACGCAGTAACGGCCGCTCGACTTCAGATACGTCGCCTGCAGCGCCCCCTCGAGGTGAAGCGACGACGACGCGGAGAGCTCGACGAGCTTGACGTCGAGGGCGCCTTCGAGCCCGACCCGGGTGACCTTGTAGGTCGCGCCGTTCTCGTCGTCGCTCATCCTCGTGCCGTAGCCGACGCCCAGGATAGCGAAGCGATCGTCCAGGCGTCGCCGATAGCCCAGCTGCGGCTCGAGCCCGTTGTCCCCATGCTCGCCCCACAACCGTGCCGCGACGAACAGCCCCGGCACACCGAGCAGGCGATCTGGATCGAACAGCGCGCCGAGCTGCGGGTTCGCGTTGCCATCGGGATCGGCGCCGCTCGCGCTGTCGCTGAGCCGGAAGATCGGGGCAACGCTCGCCGCGACCTCCCCACCCGGGCGGCCGGCGGGGACCGCCGAGATGCCCGTCGTCGTCGGCATCGGGCCAAGCGTCGTGCAGCTGGCGAGCAGAGCGCAGAGTGGGGCGGCTCTCATCGGATAGACTCTACGCGTGGCGTTCTGGGACCGCTTGTTTTCGCGCCTGCGCGCCTTCCTCGGGGAGCCGCTCGACAAGAGCCTGCGGCGTCGGCTCCGCGCGGCTGCACCGGCGAAGCTCTCGGAGTTGCGCGAGGGGCTGCATTGCCGGATCGCGGGGACCGTGCGTTCGTTCGAGCAGGGCGCGCTCGAGGCGCCGCTATGCGGCCTGCCGTGCGTCGCCTACCTGCTCGAGGTCGTCGAGCAACGGCTGACCGACCTGGGCACGGACCGAGATCTCGTGATCTACGATCGCAAGACCGTGCCGTTCCTCCTCGTCGACGGAGACCATCGCGCGATCATCGATCCCGGATTCGCGCAGATCCTCCTGACCTCGGACCACGAGCTCACCGCGGTGTCGCCGTACGAGCTCAACCCCCGCGCGCGCGCCGTGCTCGCCACCTACGCACCGCTGCGCACGGACTGGAGCGGCACTTTGCGCCTGATCTTCCGCGAGAGCATCGTCGAGATCGGCGATCGGATCTCGATCGCCGGCGTCGGCAGACGAGAGGCCGACCCGCACGCCGACGGCGAGCGCGGCTACCGCGACGACGTCCAGCAGCGGCTCCGGTTCGTCGGCACGGCGGCGCTGCCGCTGCTGATCGGAAGCGATCCACCGTGATCACCTGGAAGGCGATCGCGATGGTCTGCTCGCTCGTCATCGCCGGGTTCGCGGCCATCGGCAACGCGATGTGGGGACCGCGTGCGCGTGCGCGCAAGCGCCTCGATCGCGGCACCCGCACGACGATCGCCGATCGCGAGATCGTGACCCTCACCGGCGTGGTGCGGACGCGCGGCGATCTCCTCGAAGCGCCGCTCACGGGATTGCCCTGCGTGCTCTACGAGGCGACCGGCCGCGTGTACAGCGCAGCGCTCCACCGCAACAGTCGGGATCTCGAGGCGGAGATCGTGGAGCAGAAGCTCGTGCCGTTCGAGCTCGAGACCCCGGACGGCCTCGTCCTCGTCGAAGGCGAGGCCGCGGAGATCGAGCTACCGCGGCTCCCGTGCATCCCGCGCAGGATCGATCGGGAGCGCGCCTTCCTCCTCGAGCGCGGTCAGTCTGCCGAGCAGATCCGCTACGCCGGCTTCGACGAGCTCCGCATCGTCCCCGGCGACAAGATCCGCGTGCAGGGCATGGCGATCGTCGAGATGGATCCGGGCGATGGCGCCGAGCGTGGCTATCGCGCGGAGGCGCCACGTCGGATCCGCCTCGTCTCTCACGCCGAGCACCCACTGACGATCGGACGCGCGCGGACGTAGGTGCCGGGACGCGAAGCGGAGGCAGCAATCATGTCCGCGACCGCGACCGATCCGCGTTATCGTTGCTGACGATGAGCGAGCTCTACCTCGATGCCGTGCTCGGGTACCGCAGTCGATCCAGCCTGCCCGCAGAGGCGTGGCTCTTCATCCTTGTCTTGATCGCGGTGATCGCGATCTGTGCCTGGTACTTCGGTGCGCATCAGCGGCTGAAGCGCCAGCTCAAGCAGGCGAAGCCGTGGTCGCTGAGCGAGCTGCCCGAGGACACGCACGGCCGCGTGATCGGGCAGGCCCGCGCGCTCGGCGAGCAGCTCCAGGGTCCGCTCACCGGTCGCCCGTGCGTCTACTACATCGCGATGGTCGAGGAGCAGCGCTCCACGGGCAGGTCGACCCACTGGCGCACGGTCGCGCAGGAGACGCGCGGCGTACCGTTCATTCTCGAGGACGGCACCGGGCGCGCGATCGTCGATCCCAACGGTGCGCAGGTCGCGCTCGACTTCGATGGCAACAGCAAGTCGGGCACGTTCAACAACGCGGATCCGGTGCAGGAGCAGTTCCTCGCGAGGCACGGTCAGAAGAGCGAGGGCTGGGTGTTCAACAAGACCCTCCGCTATCGCGAGGCCATGATCGAGATCGGCGAGACCATCGCCGTTCTAGGATCCGGAACGCGCGAGCCCGATCCGAACGCAGCGCCCGAGGCGGCCTACCGCGGCGCACCACCCACCAGGCTCCGGCTGACCAGCTCACCGCGGTTCCCGCTGATCATCAGCGACGACCCCGCCACGACGCGCCCGACCTGACCCCAGCGCGGCACGGGTGCGACAGCGTCAGTGGTGCGACGATCGATGCGACAGGTCTCAGCCGGCTGCGGCACAGCCTAAGTCGCCGAGATCGCATAGGTTCAGGTTGGCTCGCCGGTTGAACATGGACCCGAGCATGACCAACCACCTCGAGACCATCGCCACCCGCCAGAAGAAGAGCTTCGTTCGCGACGTGGTGTTCGCCGCGCTCGTCGCCCTCGCCGCCGTCGTCTCGGTGTCCTCGGTCGGCACCGCGGTCGCCGCTGCGAACACGCACGTCGCGCAGCGCTAACGCGATTCACGCACCGGGGCTGCGGTACGTTCCGCGCCCATGGCAGGCACCGTCAACGTCATCGACCATCCACTGGTCCAGCACAAGCTGACGCTGATGCGGTCCAAGGAGACCAGCACCAGCAAGTTCCGCAGCCTCTTGCGGGAGATCAGCATGCTCCTCGCCTACGAGGTGTGGCGCGACCTCCCAACGTCGCTCGTGCAGATCGAGACGCCGATCGCCCCGATGATGGCGCCGATGCTCGACGGCAAGAAGACCGCGATCATCGCGATCCTGCGCGCCGGCGGCGGCATCCTCGAAGGCATGCTCGACGTGTTGCCCTCCGCGCGCATCGGCCACATCGGGCTGTATCGCGATCCGAGGACGCTCGAGCCCGTCGAGTACTACTACAAGGTCCCCGACGACATGCCGAACCGCGATGTGATCATCGTCGATCCGATGCTCGCAACGGGAAACTCCGCGGTCGCCGCGGTCGCCCGGTTGAAGGTGAGTCAGCCGCGCTCGATCAAGTTCGTGTGCTTGCTCGCGTGCCCCGAGGGACTGAATACGTTCCACAAAGCGCATCCGGATGTGCCGGTGTTCACCGCTGCTGTCGACGAGCGATTGAACGAGAAAAGCTATATCGTGCCCGGGCTGGGTGATGCAGGCGATCGCCTGTTCGGGACCAAATGATCCGCACAATCTCGCTGCTCGTCTTCGGTCTGGCCGTCGTCGCTCCATCGCTCGCTCGGGCAGATGCCTACGCCGAGCTCGGCGGTGGCCTCGTGCTGCCGGTCAGCGACAACGACTGGACCGACTCCATCGATCCGAGCGTCGGACTCGCGGCGCGGATCGGCGGCGGCGGCGATGTCGGGGGGATGTTCAGCTTCGAGTGGGACCCGCTGTCGTCGAACATCGACTACGTGCACTTCAGTCGGTTCCGGTTCCTCGGGCACGTCGTCGTGCATCACCGGCTCAACCCGAAGACCGAGCTCACCGGCCGGTTCGGCGCAGGCATCGACCTGATCCATAGCTCCGTCGACGCCACGATCCTCGGCTTCCGCGTCCAGGGCTCCGACTCCGACGCAGGTCTCGCCTTCGAGGCCGGGGGTGGCGCTTGGTTCTCGGTCGGTCGCGGGTCCACGCAGATCGGCGTCGAGCTGGCGCTGCCGATCGCGTATCACAACAGCGACGGCAACCCGAACAACCCCAACGATCCCGACGACCGCAAGGTCGACTACACGAGCGTCGACATCCAGATCCTCGGTGGCGTGCGCCTGCGCCTCTGACCGTCGCTGATCGCGCTTCAGCGACAGTATTTTCGCGGCGGTTACCTGCCGGAAACATGCTCCCGACCACCATGTCGGAATGAACACAGGCGAC
>JAYVLW010000415.1:0-18427 GCA_043759315.1 Myxococcales bacterium | reverse complement strand
CAGCCGTTCTCGCGCGATCGCGCGGGCATCACGCTCGGCGAGGGCTCCGCGTACATCCTTCTCGAGCGGGGAGGGGACCTGACCAGGCCGCACGCGCTGGCATACGTCGCGGGCGTCGGCGCGGCCTCGGATGCGTTCCACCACACGAGCCCGCACCCCGAGGGGCTCGGCGGGCAGCTGTGCATGCGCCAGGCGATCGATCGCGCGGGCATCGGCCCGAACGACATCGACTTCGTCAGCGCGCACGGCACCGGCACGAAGCTCAACGACGCCGCCGAGGCGATCGCGGTCAACCGGGTGTTCGAGCGCCGGATCCCGCTGACCGCGACGAAGAGCCTCACCGGTCACACGCTCGGCTCGGCCGGCCTCACCAGCCTCGTGCTCGCGCTCGAGTCGCTGCGCCGCCAGGCCATCCCCGCCACGCTGCGCGCGACCGCGCCCGACGAGGCGCTGGAGATCGCGCTGGTCACGCAGCTCGCGCAGGCGAAGCTCCGCCACGTGATCGTCAACGCGTTCGGCTTCGGCGGCAGCAACGCGAGCGTGGTGCTGAGGGCGATATGACCACCGCGTTCCGGATCGCCGCCACGAGCTTCTTCTCGACGCACTACGAGACCGCCGCCGACGTGCTCGCGAGCCGCGAGCGCGTGCCCACGCCGCCCGCGTACAAGCTCCTCGTCGGTCGCGCGCGACGGTTCACCAGCCTCGCGACGCAGATGCACGTGGAGGTGCTCGGCGCGCTGCCGATCGATCCAGCGGCGCAACCGACCGCGGTGTTCGCCACCGTGCACGGCGAGATCCAGACCGCCGAGCTGCTGATCTCCGACTTCCGCGACAACGCGATCGTCAGCTCCGCGCGGTTCGCGCTGAGCGTGCACAACAGCCCGTCGGGCGTGTACTCCGTCGCCACCGCCAACACCGCGCCGACCACCACGGTGACCGGCGACAACGCGATCGCCGGCGGCTGGCTCGAGGCCGCGCTCACCGTGGCCGAGGCCGGCAAGCCCGTCCTCCTCAGCATCGCCGACGAGCCGGTGCCCGAGGTGTTCCACGGCCCGGGGGAGACCGTGGGGTTCGCCGCGGGCTTCCTGCTCGCCCCGGCAAGCTCGTCGACCGGCCGTGCGGCCGAGCTGGTGATCTCCCCGGGCGACACCGACATCGATCCGCGTCACGTGCTCGCCACGCTCGCGGATCCGGGAAGCGCGCCCACCACGATCGTGCTCGGCCGGATCGGCCCGGGCGCGGTGCTCCAGCTCCGGTTCGCGCCATGAGCGAGCAGCTCGGCGCGGTCATCGACTATCTGCCGCACCGCCCGCCGATGCTGCTGATCGAGGAGATCGTCGAGGTCACGAAGACCATGGCGATCTGCCGCACCACGCTGCGCCCGGATTGCGTGTTCGCCGTGGATGGCAAGGTCCACGCCACCGCGATGATCGAGTTCGTCGCGCAGACCTGCGCGATCGCCGCTGGCGTCACGTCGTCGCGCGAGGGCGGGCCGCCCCGCCTTGGCTTCATCATCGGCTGCCGGGAGATGAAGTTCCCGGTCGAGTGGTTCGACGTCGGCGATGTCCTGACGTTCACAGTCACGAAGATCCTCGGCGAGGAGCAGCTCGCCGCGTTCAACGGCCTCGTTCATCGCGATGGTGCGCTGTGCGTCCAGATCCAGCTCTCGGTCGTCGACGCGAACGTCGCCGGAGCGCAGGTGTGACGCGCAAGGTCGCGCTCGTCTCCGGAGGCAGCCGTGGCATCGGCGCCGCCGTGGCTCGCACGCTGGCGAAGGAAGGCTTCGACCTCGCGATCACGTGCGTCGCGCGCCGCGAGGCCGCCGATGCGCTCGCCGAGGAGCTGCGGGCGCTCGGTGCGCAGACCTGGGTGTCCCAGTTCGACGTGCGCGATGCGGAGTCCACGAAGGCCGCGATCGATGCGCTGCTCGCGCAGACCGAGATCCACGTCGTCATCAACAACGCCGGCGTCTCGAAGGACGGGCCGTTCCCCGGCCTGTCGCGCGAGGCGTGGCACAACGTCGTCGACACCACCCTCGATGGCTTCTTCCACGTCACCCAGCCGCTCGTGATGCCGATGGTCCGTCGCAAGTGGGGGCGCATCATCAACATCGCGAGCGTCGCCGGCGTGATCGGCAATCGCGGACAGGTCAACTACTCGGCGGCAAAGGCCGGGCTGATCGGCGCGACGAAAGCGCTGGCGCTCGAGCTCGCGAGCCGCAATATCACCGTCAACGCCGTGGCCCCGGGGCTGATCGATACCGAGATGATCGCGACCGCCCCGGTCGAGGAGATCCTCAAGTTCATCCCGATGAAGCGGATCGGTCAGGCTCAGGAAGTCGCTGATCTCGTTGCATTCCTGGCGAGTGACAAGTCCGCGTATATCACCGGTCAGGTACTCTCGATCTCCGGCGGTTTGTAATTGGTCCGACCAGGACCTTGTGGTACCCAACGCGGTCTGGAGAAATCGATGAGGCGGGTCGTCGTCACTGGAATCGGCATCGCGAGCCCGCTGGGCTGTGACTTCACCGCGGCATCCGCGCGCCTGAAGGCGAACGAGAGCGGCGTCATCGCCATGCCCGAGTGGGACGGCATCGCTCACTTCACGCCGCGCGTCGCCGCACCGGTGACGATCCCGAAGGAGCTGCAGCTCACCCACAAGCAGTCGCGCACCATGGGCCGGGTCTCGCAGCTCTCGACCGTCGCCACTCAGCTCGCGGTCACGGATGCGCAGCTCTCCGCCGAGGAGATGGAGAACGGCACCATCGGCCTCGCGTACGGGAGCACGAACGGGTCGTCGAGCGCGAACCAGGAGTGGGTGAAGAAGCTGGTGTCCCCGAACGGGTTCCTCGGGATGTCGGCGACCACGTATCTGAAGTTCATGAGCCACACCACGTCGGCGAACCTCGCGATCCACTTCGGCATGAAGGGCCGCGTGATCAGCACGGTCGCCGCGTGCGTGTCGGCGAGCCAGGCGATCGGCGCCGGGTTCGAGACCATCGCCACCGGCCTCTCGGACGTCATGGTGTGCGGAGGCGCCGAGGAGCTGCACTTCACGCACGCCGCGATCTTCGACATGCTCCACGCCGCGAGCAAGAACTTCAACGGCACGCCCGATCTCACGCCACGCCCGTTCGACGCGCAGCGCGATGGCCTCGTCGTCGGCGAGGGCGCCGGCACCCTCGTGCTCGAGGAGTACGAGCGTGCGAAGGCCGCGGGCAAGAAGATCTACGCCGAGGTCCTCGGCTATGGCACGAACTGCGACGGCACCCACGTCACGAACCCGTCGGCCGATGGCATGCGCGGTGCGATGGAGCTCGCGCTCAAGTCGGCGCGGATCGGTCCCGAGCAGATCGACTACGTCAACGCGCACGCCACCGGCACGAGCGTTGGCGACGTCGCCGAGTCCAAGGCCACGTACGGCCTGTTCGGAGACCGGGTCCCGGTCAGCTCGCTCAAGGGCCATATGGGCCACACGCTCGGCGCGTGCGGGGCGCTCGAGGTGGCGTTCTCGATCGCGATGCTGCGCGAGGGCTGGATCGCCCCCACGCGCAACCTCGAGACCGTCGACGAGCAGTGCGCGCCCCTCGACTACGTCAAGGGCGCCTCGCGCGGCGCGAAGCTGTCGCGGGTGATCTGTAACAAGTTCGCCTTCGGCGGCATCAATACCAGTCTCGTCCTCGCTGCCCTATGACCCATCGAGCCGACAGGTGTTGAGAGCCCTCGCCGTGAAGGGACTCGCCGTGGCGGCTGCCCTCACGGCGATGTGGACCCTCCCCGGCGGCTGGGCGGCGCTGGCGATCTCTGGCATCGCGCTCGCGACGATCGTGTTCCTGACCTACGCGATCGTGCACCCGAGCAGCCAGTTCTTCGTGCCGGTGGTCGCGCGGCTCCCCACCACCGAGCCGCTGATCGCGCTGACGTTCGATGATGGCCCCGATCCCGTCGTCACTCCGCAGATCCTCGACGTCCTCCGGGCGCACGGGGCGCACGCCACGTTCTTCGTCCTCGGCGAGCGCGCCGCGCAGCACCCCGAGCTCGTCAAGCGCATGCACGACGAAGGACACTCCGTCGGCACGCACACGCAGCACCACCGGATCCGCTTTCATTTCGGCAGCCCTGCGTTCGTGCAGAAGGAGATCGAGGACGCGATCGCCGTGGTCGCCGGCATCCTCCCGGAGTCGCCCACGCTGTTCCGCCCGCCGCAGGGCCTGCGCACGCCGCTGTTCGGCTCGGGCTGGAGGCGGACCCGCGGCCTCACCTGCGTGACGTGGTCGGTGCGCGGCCTCGATTCGTTCCAGACCACGGAGAAGGCGATCGTCGAGCGGGTGTCGAAGGGCCTCGAGCGCGGGGCGATCGTCACGCTCCACGATGGCACCGGCCTCGGCGGCGGCAGCGATCGCAAGCCCACCGTCGCCGCCCTCGGCACGCTCCTCGCCGAGTGCAAGGCGCGCGGCCTCCGCTGCGTGACCCTCGCCGAAGCCGGAGTCGGCTGATGCAGGCCGCCCCCGCCGCCCTCGATCGCTACCCGTTCAAGCGGATCCTGCCGGCGCCGATCTACTGGCTGTATCGCGGGTACCGCACGCTGATCACCGTCCTCGTGTTCGGCGGGTTCTGGCTCGGCTGCCTTCTCGTCGGCTGGCTTTGGCTACCGTGGGTGATCCTGTGGCCCGGGTCTCGGCAGGAGAAGTTCCACCGCGCGCTGCGGGTGATGCGGCGTGGCTTTCAGTTCTTCCACCTGATGATGCGGCTGTTCCGGCTGTATCGCCGGTGGAGCCCGTCGACGCACCTGCGCCCGCACGGCCTGCCCGCCGATTCGCCGGCGGTGATCATCGCGAACCACCCCACGCTCGTGGACGTGACCTCGATCGTGTCGCTGTTCCCGAACGTCGTCGCGGTCGCGCGGCCGGGGCTCGCGAACAACCCGCTGCTGCGCTGGCTCGTGCGCACGTGCGGCTTCGTGCCGGTCGGCAGGACCATGCTGGCCGAGTGTGAGGAGCGCCTGCGCATGGGCTTCGACGTGCTGATCTTCCCCGAGGGGACGCGCACGCCGTTCGGCGGCCCGCTCAACCCGTTCCAGCGCGGCGCCTTCGAGCTGGCGACGCGGGCGAAGGTGCCGATCGTGATGCTCAAGCTCACCTGCGTGCCTTCGGTGCTGTCGAAGAAGCTGCCGATGCACAAGGTCAGCGACAAGATGGCGGTCCTCACCATCGACGTCGTCGACCTCGTTCAGCCCGGCGAGCTCGACTCGCGGGCGTTGTCCCGTTCGATCGAGCAGCGCTACCAGGACATGTTGGGATACTCTGCGCAGGCCGTCGTGGCCCGCGAGCCACACTCTGTCGGAGGCGTACCGTGACCAACCTGAATCAGCAGATCAAAGAGCTCATCGTCGAGTCGCTCCAGCTCGAGGGCGTAGATCCGACCACGATCTCGGACTCCGATGCCCTTTTCGGCTCGGGGCTCAACCTCGATTCGATCGACGCGCTCGAGCTCGCCACCGCGATCGCCCGCAAGTTCGACGTCAAGGTCACCCAGGACGAGACCACGCGCGACGCGTTCCGCTCGGTGAACCACCTCGCGGAGTTCATCACCACCCAGCGCGCCGCCGGCGAGACGACGTAGCTAGAAGCTGCCGGTGACCATCATCCCGGATGCGTCCTTCGACAGCATCGGGACCACGCTCAGCTGATCGTTGCGGATGAGGAGCGTGCGCGGCTGCGTCAGGCCGTAGACGAGCATCAGCGCGCCCGCGGTCTGCGCGAGGCCGACGTGGAAGAAGAACAGCTTGCCCGTGGAGGTCTGGGTCTCCTTGATCTGCATGAACGGGCCGGCGACCGGGATCCACATCGCCGACGTGTTCGTGTCGGTCTCGTTCGCGGCGCGGAGGTCCTCGCCGATCGCGGCGAACGCCGCCGAGAAGCCGTAGACCACGCCGAGCGTGACGGCGCCGGCGATGACCAGACCCTTGCGGGTCTTCTGGACCCGCGTGTAGCCATACGGGATGGGCGCGCGGTCGTCGAACTGGGTGATCTCCTCGGGGCCCTGCGGCTCCGGCTGCTGATACGCGGGGGGCGGCGGCTGCGGTGCGTACGGCTGCGGCGGCGGATAGCCCTGCGGGTAGCCCTGCGGATATCCTGGCTGCGGCACCGGCTGACCGTCCAGCTCGTCAGCGCGCGCGGGCGCTGCTGCGATGAGAGTTCCGATCGCGACCGCGACCTGTGCCAACCGAACCGTGATGGTGCTCACGCTGCCTCCAAGTCCGTCCAGCGTATCACCGCGTCCCCGTCGCGCGCTGGCAAACCCTGTCCATCAAGCGGTCGCGGACAGCATCGTGTGCGTCAGCCCCACGGGCTCGTCGGCGACGAGGGTCAAGCCGGCGCTGGCGATCAGCTCGAGGAAGTCCTGCGAGTGGTACATGCGACTCGTGCCGTTCGCCATGCACGTGAAGTAGAGGCTCGTGCCCTGGAGGCACAGCTCGGCGACGTCGTTGGGCTGGCGATCCCAGAACGGCTCGAGGATGCACAGCCGGCCGCCGGGAGCGAGCGCGGCCGCGGCGCGCTTCATCAGCGCACAGATGTCGGCCTCGCCGAAGCAGTCGAGGAACTGGCTCATCCACACCACGTCGAAGCCGGTGGGGAACGGGCGCGCGTGATCGAGGAGATCGAGCGGCACGGTCTCCAGGCGCGTGCCCACGCCGGCGGCCTCCGCATTCGCGCGCAGCTTCGCCAGCTGCCCGGGATGGTCGAGGACCGTGACCTGCACGGCGGGATCGTTCGTCAGGCAGTGGATCGCCCACTTGCCCGTGTTGCCACCGACGTCGAGCAGGCGCTTCGGCTTGGTCTGGAACACGCGCGGAAACGCGAGCGGGAACGCGCTATCCGAGTAGAAGTGATCGAACTCGAACCAGCTCTTCTGCACGTCGGCGGGGAGCTGCGTCAGCCCCTCGTAGATCGTGGGCCAGGTGCCGAACACCGAGAGGCCGGCGGGCTTCCCGGTGCGCAGGCTGTCCTCGAGCTTCGCCGCGCCCGCGTAGCAGACGTCCTGCGTGAAGTTCGCGTTGACCCGGGTCATGTCGTCGAACAGCCACAGGTAGCCTGCATCGGTCAGGCGATATCTTCCGCCCTCGAGCGCGACCAGCTTGAGCGCGAGGCAGCCCTCGAGCAGCACGCGCGCGGCGTAGAGCGAGACGTCGGCCTTGGTCGCGACCTCGGCGGGGACCAGGCCCGTCGCTTTCGCCGCGTGAACCACGGCGAGCACGCCCATGTTCCGCGCGGCCATCGCGGCTTGAAAGAACAGCGGTGCGAACGCGAGCGCGTGAACCTGGTGGAACGCTTCGGGAACGCGCTTACGAACGCCGGCCATGCGGCACTCTACGTCGGCGGTGGGTTTGGGAGGGCATAGCTTGGGCGTGAATTCGGCGGCCGCCTAGCTCGCCAGGGGCACCGGGGGCGCCGCCTTGGCTTT
Organism: Myxococcales bacterium; assembly: GCA_043759315.1. Taxonomy (GTDB): domain Bacteria; phylum Myxococcota_A; class Polyangia; order Haliangiales; family Haliangiaceae; genus JABFXX01. The sequence continues at coordinate 10,964 of JAYVLW010000415.1, read as the reverse complement.
CCGGTAGTTGCCGCGCAGCGTGCGATAGGCCGCGTAGACCGCGTCCGGATCGGGGATGTCGATCTCGACGACGCCGGCGATTCGGCGCGTCACCTGGACCCGGATCAGCGCCCGCGTCTTCTCGACCATGTCGGCATCGGCGAACACGGCGATCGCGTTCGCGGTCAAGAACACGGGGTGCTCGATCATCTGTTCGCCCTGCAAGAACGCCCAGGCGGCGCGCAGGCACAGCAGGCGCTCGCGGTCGGGATCGTCCGACGAGCGGATCAGCTTCCTGCAGTAGTGCTCGAACCCCTGCGAGTGGCGCAGCTCGTCCTTGCCGAGGTTCCGCATGATGACCTTGAGCACGGGCTCCGGCATCACCTTGGCGGTTCGCGAGTAGTGGGTCCCGGCGACCACCTCCGAGATGATGTTGTACGTCAGCATCTCGACGCGCGAGCCCGACATCGGCGTGATCACGCGACCCTCACGAAAGAACGCGGCACTCAGTGGATGCCCGGCGTGCGAGAGCCACTTCGCCAGCGCATGCGGGTGCTTCGTCTCCTCGTAGAGCCACACCGAGAGCCACTGCGTGAAGTCGATATCGTCGGTGAACATCGTCATGAACGCGTGGGTGGCCGAGTACGTGGTCAGCTCCCCGAACATCGCGCCGCGCACCAGCGAGACGAGGTTGTCGTCGATCGCGGACATCTGGATCTGATCCCAGGGGATCTCGGCCATCGTCCACCGCACCTGCTCCGCGGCATCGAACAAGCCGTAGTAGCTCAGATCACGGATGATGTCCGATACCGCCTCGTCGCCAACGTCCATCGGCGGACAGTACGCTCGTTAGGGGCACGATCTGGCTTGAATTCGGACCTTCGGTAACTACACTCTGCGGCGCGTATGGACCCAGCCGCCAAGACCGAGATCCTTCGGGAAATTCAGCTCATGTTCAAGGAGCTGTTCGACCTGGACGAGGCCAAGGTGCAGCCGTCCGCGCGCCTGATCGAGGAGCTCGAGCTCGACAGCCTGGATGCCATCGACCTCGCCGTGAAGGTCGAGGAGATCACGGGGCTTGCGTTCGATGAACAAAAGATCCGCGAGCTACGTACCATCGATGACGTGATCGTCGCGATCGACGCACTGCTCGGCCCCGAAGGCATCGAGAAGATGAAAGCGAAGCGCGCGTCGTCGTAAGCCCATGACCCTGCGAGCGCTCCTGATCGCGGCCCTGCTGGCCGGCCCCGCGGCCGCCGACGTGCCCGCATCGCCGAGCGCCGCCCCGCCGGCGACCCTCGTCTCGGGAACGCCCGCGCGCGGCGCCAAGCTCGATCCGGTGTTCAAGTTGCTCGAGCAGCAGCGCCTGGCCTGCAAGTTCGCGGAGCAGAAGCACGTGGCGCTCCTCGCGCGCCCGCTGACCTCGACCGGCACCATCGTGTTCGAGCGCGACAAGGGCATCGTGCGCGCCGTGCTCACGCCGAAGCCGCAGATGGTCGTGCTGACGAAGACCTCGCTGAAGATCGTGAAGGGCAAGACCGTCGAGGAGATCCCGCTCGAGAAGAGCAAGGACCTCAAGGCGTTCGCGATGATCTTTCCGACGCTGCTGCGCGGGGAGCGCGCCGCCCTCGAGAAGTCGTTCGACATCGGCCTCTACGGCAGCGACGCCGACTGGTGGGCGCTGACGTTCGCGCCGAAGTCCGAGGCGCTCAAGAAGTTCGTGAAGACCGTCACGGTGGTTGGCAAGAAGACCGACGTCGTGGCGCTCCGGGTCGTCGAGGCGAGCGGGGACAGCACGGATACCCAGCTGACCGACGTCCGCCGGAACAAGGACGTCCCCGACACCGAGATCGCGGCGGCGTTCGGGGCGAACTGATGCGCTGGCGCGCGCGCGCTGCGACCCTCGCCGTGGTCGCGGTGACCGCGATCGTGTTCGCGCTCGCCGCGCCGCACTTCAAGTTCTCGACGAAGATCACGGAGTTCCTGCCCGACGACAAGGAGAACAGGGGCGCGCAGATCGCGGCGCTCCTCGCGGACAGCGAGCTCTCGAAGGTCATGGTCATCGACCTCTCGCTCGCGACGCCGGCCCCCGAGAAGCTCCGCGAGGCGGCGCTGGCGCTCGAGGCGGACCTCCAGAAGCTCCCCGACGTGGCGATGGCGCGCAGCGGGTTCACCGATGCCGATCTGACCCAGATGATGACGTTCCTCGGTGTGTGGCCGCCCACCACGTTCCTGCCGACGACCGCGTACACGGCACCGGCGCTACGCGCGCGGCTCGCGGATCTCAAGGAGCAGCTCGGCGGGCCGATGGGCGTGATGATCCGCCAGACCGCGCCGCGCGATCCGCTCGGTGGCATGTGGGAGCCGCTGCAGGCGCTGCGGTCCTCGCGCGGGGACTCGATGCTCGACGAGGACGGCGTGCTGTACACGCCCGACCACACGCACGCGTTCGTGTTCGTCGAGACCAGGTCCTCGTCGTTCGACAGCGACGCGCAGCGCGCGTTCCGCACGGTGCTCGATGACTGGCTCGCCGCCCATCCCGGCGTCACCATGCAGACCGCCGGCGCCGCGCAGTTCGCGATCGCCTCGGAGGCGCAGATCAAGGGCGACGTGAACCGGATCGGCATCGTCTCGACGATCGGCATCCTCGTCATCTTCCTCGCGCTGTTCGGCTCGGTGCGGATGATCCTCGTCGGGTTCGTGCCGATGATCTTCGGCAGCGCCGTGGCGGTGCTCGCGTGCCAGCTGATGTTCGGCGAGATCCACGGCATCACGATCGCGTTCGGCACCTCGCTCCTCGGGGTGGGCCTCGACTACGTCGAGCACTACTACGCGCACTTCGTGCTCACCCCCGAGGTGCCAGCGAGGACCACGATGAAGCTCGTGGCGCCGAGCATCGTGCTCGGAGCGATCACCACGATCATCGGGTTCGTCGGTCTCGGCGCCGCCGGCCTGATGGGCCTGCGCCAGATGGCGGTGTTCTCGGCGATCGCGATCCTGGCCTCGATGGCGGCCACCTGCTGGATGGTCCCGCCGTGGATGCCTGTCACGTACAAGGCGCCGCGCACGCTCGGCGCCGTCAACCGTGTGGTGCTGCGCCTGATGATCAGGCTGACCAGCCGCACGTGGAGCCGCGGTGGGCGGATCGCGATCATCGTCGCGGCGCTCGCGGCCTGCGTGGTCGGCGTGCGCGTCGCGCGGTTCTCCGACAACGTCAACATGCTGGTCAGCGATAGCGGCCCGCACATCGAGCAGGACACCGCGGTGCGCGCGCGCCTCGGCCCCGAGGCGGGCACGTTCGCGGTGATCACCGCCGGGACCGACGAGGCGCTCCTCGTCGCGGTCGGGAAGGCGACCGACGAGCTCGCGGCCGCGACCGGGGCAGGCGGGCTGACCTCGTTCGTCCCGCTCGGCCGCATCCTGCCGAGCGCCGAGGAGCAGCTCGCGCGGTTCGCCGCGGCGCGCGCTGCCGTGCCGGTGACGCGCGAGGTGATGGAGGAGCTCGAGTTCGTCCCGGACCAGTTCGCCGAGTACTGGACCGCGCTCGCCGCGCCGGCGCCGAAGGTCCTGACGCTCGGCGACATCCGCTCCTCTCCGCTCGCGCCCTTGCTCGCCGCGTGGGTGCCCGCGCAGACCACGCCGATCGCGTTGATCCCGCTCGTTGGCGTCACCGACATCGCCGCGCTGCAGGCCGTGGTCCCGAGCGCCACCATCGTCGCGCCGGCGCAGACCATCGTGGAGCTGTTCCGCGGCGTGCGGATCCGCACCGTGATCTCGTCGCTGCTCGGCCTCGCGGCGATCCTGCTGCTCCTGCTCGCGCGCTATCGCAGCCCGCGCAAGGTCGTGGTGGCCGTGGCGCCGGCCATCCTCGCGTGCGTCGCCGCTGTCGGCGCGATGGTGGCGATGGGCATCTCGCTCACCATCCTGCACGTGATGTCGCTGCTGCTCGTGGTGTCGCTCGGTGTCGACTTCGGCATCTTCTTCGTCGATACCACCGCGTCGATCGAGGAATCGGCGCGCACGATGGTCTCGATCATCACCGCGTCGATCACCACGATCCTGTCGTTCGGGCTGCTCGGGCTGTCGCACAGCCCGGGCCTCGCCGCGATCGGCGTCACCGTCACGCTCGGCGTCACGTTCAGCCTGCTCACGTGCTTCCTGATGGCGTCGCTCGCCGGTCCGAAGCTCGTCGCCAAGGAGCCCACATGAGAGCCCTCGTCCTCGCAGCCCTCCTCGCCGCGTGCGGCGGCACGCCGAAGCGCCACTTCGAGATCCCGACGAGCGCCCCGGCCGAGTACCCGGGCGTGCTCCGCGATCCGAAGACGATCGCCGCGAACTTCTTCGTGCGACAAACTCTGACCGTCCACACGAAGAAGGACGGCAAGCCCGTCGAGGCCGAGCTCGAGGCCGTGCTGCAGAAGCAGGGTGATACGCTGCAGGTGGTGGGGTTCGGACCGATGGACGTCAAGGCGTTCACCCTGGTGCACAAGGGCGACCGGATCGTGTTCGATCAGTTCGTGGGCCCGGAGCTGCCGTTCTCCCCGCGCAACATCGTCGTCGATATCCATCGCGTGTTCTTCATGCGGTTACCCGCACCGACCGACCCGAAGTTCACCGGCGTCATCAAGGGCGAGCTCGACGGCGAGCACGTCGAGGAGACATGGAAGGATGGCCACCTGCGCGCGAGCGTGTTCACGCGCCCGGGCGATCCGAAGCTCGTCGGCGCGATCCGCGTGCAGATGAGCGACGGCTGTGACCCGCAGCATTGCGAGCCCGAGACCGCGATGCTGCGCAACGAGTGGTTCGGCTACACCCTCTCGATCGCGAACCAGGCGTTCGAACGGCTGTAGCCATGCAGGTCGTCCTCAAGGTCATCTCGGCGCTGTTCATCGTCGCCTCGCCATGGGTCCTCTACTGGACCCTGTCGCAGGGCGACGTGACCATCGCCGCGATCACGCTGATCGCGTGGGTGATCGTGCGGACCATCCCGGTGCTCCTGTCTGCGAAGAAGGAGCAGCGAGCCGCGGCGCTCCAGCTCCCCGCGATCGCCCTCGTGTTCGCCCTCCTCGGCTGGATCTTCGACCAGGGCGTGCTGCTCCTGATCATGCCCTCCGCCACCCAGGCCACGTTCGGCCTGACCTTCCTGCGCTCGCTCGCGACCACGCCGCTGATCGAGCACTTCGCGCGGATGGTGAAGCCGGCGCTGTCTCCAGCCGAGCAGGCCCACTGCCGGAGCTGGACCAAGGTGTGGGGCGTCTACCTCCTCGTGCTCGCTGCCATCGGGCTCGTCCTTGCGGCCGTCGCGTCGCTCGCCACCTGGACCATCTACGTGGGCCTGGTCAGCTACGGGCTCGTCGGCGTGCTGTTCGCCATCGAGTACGTGACCCGCAAGCTCAAGTTCCGTGATTACGGACGCAATCCGCTTGACTGGATCCTGAGCAAATTGTTCCCTGCGCCCCGTCCTGAAACGTCGTGATGGTGATGCCGAGCGCCCTCGTAAACGCCGACGCCGAGCTGGTCGCGCAGGCCCAGCGCCTCGCCGCCCTGATCGGGCCGGGGCGCGTGGTGCTGTCGTGCCGCCACGCGAGCGCGTTCGTACCGGGCCTGCTCGGCGCGTGGGCGGCGGGCGCCACCGTGGAGCTGCTGCCGAACGTGCAGGCCGCCACCCTCGACCGCGTCGATGCTGACCCCGAGGTGGCCGCGATCCTCCACGACGACGAGGCCCGCCAGGGGCGCTCGCCGAAGGCGATTCACGTCCCGTCCGCGCTCGCGGCAGGCACGCCGGCCCGCGCGACCACGCAGTGGCCCGAGATCGCCGTGCGGATGACGACCTCCGGCACGACCGAGCACCCGCGGTACGTGGTGAAGACCATGGCCGAGCTGTTCGGCGAGCTCGACGTGCTCGCGGCCGTGATCCCGAAGGCGACCGCGGTCCTGTCGACCGTGCCGCTGTCGCACCTCTACGGCCTGCTGTGGGGCGCGCTGCTGCCGCTCAGGATGGGCGCGCGGATCGTCAGCCACCATGCGCTGCTCCCCGCCGATATCGCCGCGGTGATCGCGCGCGAGGGCGTGGACCTCATGATCAGCACCCCGGCGCACCTCCGCGCGATGCGCGACGTGGACATGCCGCGCCGCCTGCGCGTGATCTCGAGCGGCGCGCGGATGCCGTCCGAGCTGCAGATGGGCCTCGCCGATCGGCACGGCTGGATCGTCACCGATGTCCTCGGCTCGACGGAGACCGGCGGCATCGCCACGCGCGAGCATCCGCTCAAGGGCTGGAAGCCGCTGCCGAGCGTGACCGTGACGGCGCCCGAGGGCCAGCTGGTCGTGGAGTCGCCGTGGTGCGCGAAGACCGCGATCGATGATCGCATCGAGCTGCGCCCCGACGGCACGTTCCAGTACCTCGGCCGCGGCAGCGAGCTCGTCAAGGTCGCCGGCAAGCGCGCCGATGCGCACGAGCTCGAGGCGACCATCCGCTCGGTGCCCGGCGTCACCGACGTCGCGGTGCTCGTGCACGCCACCATCGGCAAGGAGCCGCGCGTGGTCTGCGCGATCAGCGTCGCGGACGGCGCCACCGTGGGGCGCGAGGACGTGGCCGCCGCGATCCGCCGCCAGTTCGACGCGGTGTTCGTGCCGAAGACCGTGAAGATCGTCGCCGCGATCCCGCGCACCGATCGCGGCAAGATCGCGCTCCAGCCGCTGCGCGATCTGCTGGGCTTGAACGATGGCCCGACGACGTCGCACATCCCGACGACGAAGATCGGCCCGATGACCTACACCGCGGAGATCCCGCGCGACCTCGTGTTCTTCCGCGGGCACTTCGATGCGTTCACGATCCTGCCCGGGGCGGTGATCGTGGAGCGCCTCGTGCTGCCGGTGGTGCGCCAGGAGCTGCCCGATCTGCCCAGGCTCACCGGCATTCGCCGACTGCGCTTCCGCCGACCGCTGCTGCCCGAGCAGCAGGTCACCGTGACCCTCGAGCACAAGCACGGGAAGCTGCAGTTCGAGGTCACGAGTGCGTCCGGTCCCGTGTCGAGCGGAGTGCTCCTCACGGAGTAGTGATGCGACTCTGCGCGATCATCCCGACCTACAACAACCCCCAGACCATCGGGGAGGTCGTCGCGCGCGTGCGCGAGCACATCGCGGACGTCGTCGTCGTCGACGATGGCTCGACCGACGCGAACAAGCAGGTCGTGCGCGCCCTCGGCGAGGCCGGCCGCTGCCAGGTCGTGTTTCGCGCGCAGAACGGCGGCAAGGGCGCCGCGGTGAAGAGCGGCCTTGCGTGGGCGCACGAGCACCACTACGACTACGCGCTCCAGATCGACGCCGACCTCCAGCACGATCCGAACGACATCCCGAAGCTCGTCGCCGGCGTCACCGGCGCCACCGATCCCACGCTCGTCCTCGCGCAGCCGGTGTTCGATGCCTCCGCGCCGAAGGGCCGGCTGCGCGCGCGCAAGATCACCGTGTTCTTCGCGAAGGTCGAGACGCTGTCGAACAAGGTCGGCGATCCGCTGTGCGGCTATCGCGTGTATCCCGTCGAGAAGGCGCTCGAGGTCAAGGCGCGCGGCGACGCCATGGACTTCGATCCGGAGATCGCCGTGCGCCTCGTGTGGGCCGGCTGCAAGGTCGTCCACGTCCCCACGCCCGTCGTCTATCGCGGCGCCGAAGATGGCGGTGTCTCGCACTACCGCGGCTTCCACGACACCATGCTGATCGCGGGCGCTCACTTCTGGCTGTGCACCGAGGGCGTGCTCCGGATCCTGTCGTGGCCGTTCCGGGCTCTGTGGCGGAAGCTGCTCCGCCGTGGCTGAGTGGCGCAAGATCCCGGAGGCCGGCACCGTGCTCGGCATCCGCTTCCTCGTGCTGTGCGCGCGCGTGTTCGGCCGCACCGTCACCGGCTGGTTCCTCTACATCATCGCGTTCTACTACGCGCTGATTCGCGGCGTGGTGCGGCGCGCATCACGCGACTACTTGACCCGCGTCGGTCAGCCCGCAGGCTTCTGGAACGTGGTCCGCCACATCCACACCTTCGCGCGCGTCAGCCTGGACCGGCTGTTCTTCGTCACCGGCAAGATCAAGTCGTTCGAGTTCGAGCAGAAGAACCACGATCTCCTCGTGCAGGCCGCGAAGTCCGGCCGCGGCGTGATCCTCCTCGGCGCGCACCTCGGCAGCTTCGAGGTGATGCGCTGCCGCGCGAAGGACTTCAACGTCCCGATCAACGTCGTCGTCGACTTCACCAACGCCGAGCGCGTCAACGCCGTGCTGCGCTCCCTCGCGCCCGACATGGACACCCGCCTGATCTCGCTCGGCACCGATCCGCTGCACGCCATGCTCGCGATCCGCGCCGCCGTGGATCGCGGCGAGCTGGTGGCCATCCTGGGCGACCGCATCCCTGCCGCGAAGACCGGCGCCAGCCGGATCGTGAAATCCCAGTTCCTCGGAGCCGAGGCCTCGTTCCCGGCCGGCCCGTGGCTCCTGGCCCACACCCTGCGGTGCCCGGTCTATTTCGTTGCAGGGGTTTACACCCGTCCCAATCATTACGCTTTGCATTTCGAGTTCCTGGCCGACGAGGTAAGACTCGACCGCAAAGACCGGGCCGCCGCTTTGGCCCGGTACTCCCAGACGTACGCTTCCATGCTCGAGACCTACGCGCGACAAGCCCCGTTGAACTGGTTCAACTTCTTCGACTTCTGGAGTCCCACGCCGTGACCCTGCAGATCGGCGTCGCCCGGATCACGCACACCGACGTCGCGAAGGTCGCGCGCGGCGAGCTCGCGGTCGCGCTCACCGAGACCCCAGCGTGGCTCGCGCGGATCGCGAAGAACCGGGCCGCCGTCGACGCGCGCGCGAAGTCCGGCCAGCCGTTCTACGGCGTCAACACCGGCTTCGGCGCCTCCGTCGTCAACACGATCGCCCACGAGCACGGCACCTCGCTCGCCTCGAACTTGTTCCGCTTCCATGGTTGCGGCCTCGGCGCGATGTTCCAGCCCGAGGAGAGCCGCGCGATCCTCGTCACCCGTCTCGCCCAGCTCGCGGTCGGCTGGAGCGGCATCCGCCTCGAGACCTTGCAGGGCATGGTCCGCCTGCTCCAGCACGACGTCCTCCCCGTCATCCCGGAGCTCGGCTCCGTCGGTGCGAGCGGGGATCTCACGCCGATGTCGTACGTCGCCGCGGTGCTGTCCGGCGAGCGCGAGGTCTACTTCCGCGGCCGCGTGTGCCCGGCCGCCGAGGCCCTCGCCGCTGTCGGTCTCGAGCCGCTGCGCCTCCAGCACAAGGAGCCGCTCTCGATCATGAACGGCACGAGCGTGATGACCGCGCTCACCGCGATGGCGCTCGAGCGCGCCGACGCGTTCGCCCGCGCGCACAGCTCGCTCACCGCGTGGACCTCGTTCCTCCTGCGCGGCCAGCCCGCGCACTTCGACGAGCGCCTGTTCATCGCGAAGCCGCACCCCGGCTCGCAGGCCTACGCGGCCGCCGTCCGCACCGCGCTCGCCGTCGACGCCCGCCCCGTGCTCGGCGCGAACAAGCTCCAGGATCCGTACTCGGTGCGCTGCGCGCCCCACGTCGTGGGTGTGCTCCTCGAGGTGCTCGCGCAGGCGGCGGCCACCGTGGAGATCGAGCTCAACGGCGCCGGCGATAACCCGCTCATGGATCTCGAGACGGGCGTGGCCCTTCACGGCGGCAACTTCTACGGCAGCCACATCACCCACGTCGCCGACACGCTGAAGGTCCACCTCGCGCACGCGGCCGAGGTCCTCGAGCGCCAGCTCGTCCTGCTGTGCCACTCGACCGCCACCTCGGGCATCCCGGAGAACCTCGTCAAGGTCACCGGCCACGGCGGCACCTCGCACCACGGCTTCAAGGCGATCGAGATCCTCGCGTCCTCGCTCGTCGCCGAGGCGATGAAGACCTCCGCGCCGGCGAGCGTGTTCTCGCGGAGCACCGAGGGTCACAACCAGGACAAGGTCCCGATGGGGGCGATCGCGGCGCGCGAGCTGCGCCACATCCAGAGCCTCGCGGATCACATGCTCGCGATCTCGCTGCTCGCCTGCGCGCAGGCCACCGACGCGACCGGCCGGGCCGACGAGCTTCCGGCGCCGCTCAAGGCGCTCTACCACGCGATCCGCGAGACCTGCCCGGCGACCCACGAGGACCGCCGGCATGACGACCTGATCACGCGCACCGTCGCGAACTTCCACGCCGGCGCGCTGCCGCTCTAGGTACTCGCTCAGGTTGCGTTGGAGAGTCGGCGGATACCCACCTGGGTACGCGGTCGAAGCGGATGCCCACGTGGGTACGCGGTCGCCGCTGGCGTCGGCATGGAAACGATCGACGTGGACGAACGTTGCACAGCAGGTTCGCCCGATTGTCAGGCGAGGTTCCGATCGTATCGGATCCGGCTCCGCGGACCTGGCATAGGTTCGGCGGATGAACGGGTGGCTCGCAGGAGCGTTACTGGTGGCGTTGTCCGGGACGGCCGTCGCCGACGACGATGATCTCGCGCCGCGCCACTTCAACTACCGCCGGGACCTGGTCCTCGCGGACGGCCTCTCGCTCGGCACGATGGCCGCGGCGACTGCCGCGGGGGCGTGGGTGTTCGATCCCGATGACTTCCACCTGCCGTTGTTGGTCGGCGCTTATGGGTTCGGCGGCTACGCACTCGCCGCGCCGGTCATCCACATGAGCCGTGGCAATCTCGGGCGCGGTGCGCTCAGCCTCGGGCTCCGCATCCTCTCGCCCGCCGTCGTCGGCGCGACCCTCGTGACCGCGGCTGGTCTCGAGGAGGGCGACAAGGGCTACAACAGCTATTTCTTCGGTGGCATGGCGCTCGGCGCTGGCATCGCCGTCGCGCTCGATTGGTGGCTCCTCGTTCCCGTCGGCCCCTCGCGCCCATCCGAGACGCCGCCCACCGCACCGATGATCACGCCGGTCGCGGGCGGCGCCGTCGGCGGGATTGCCGGCTACTGGTGATCACTCCGCGC
>JAYVLW010000414.1:0-5130 GCA_043759315.1 Myxococcales bacterium | reverse complement strand
AGCGAGAGCTCGCGACGCTCGCCGAGCGCGGCGTCGACGTGCGCCGCCTGCGGGAGGTCACCGACACGCACGCGCGCCAGCTCCGCGACCTTCGCCGGGCGATCCTGCGCGCGCGCATGGTTCGCGTCGCCGAGGTGCTCGAGCCACTGTCGCTGCTGGTGCGCAGCCTCGCGCGGGTCGGGCTCAAGGAGCTGCGCCTGGAGCTCGATGCCGCCAATAGCGAGGTCGACAAGGCAGTCGCGGATCGGCTGCTGCCCGCGATCATTCACCTCGTGCGCAACGCGGTCGATCACGCGATCGAACCTCTCGACGAGCGACGCCGCGCGGGCAAGCCGGCGGTGGGCGTGCTGCGTGTCGCGTGCCGCGAGGTCGGCGGCAACCAGCTCGAGCTCGAGATCTCCGACGATGGCCGCGGGATCGATCGCGAGGCGGTCGCGCGCCGCGCCGGCCGCGCGATCGCGAACGACGAGGAGCTCGTGGACGTCCTGACCACGCCAGGGTTCTCGACCCGCGACGTGGTCACGCAGACCAGCGGCCGCGGCGTCGGCATGGAGATCGTGCGGCGGATCACCGTCGGCGAGCTCGGCGGTGAGCTGTCGGTCGTGACGGCGACGGGGCGGGGCACCACGTTCCGCGTGCGCGTGCCGCTGACGATCGCGATCATCGATGTGTTCTCGTTCCAGTGCGGCGCACAGGCGTTCGTCGTGCCGGTCAACTCCATCGAGGAGATCTTCGAGCTGGCCCGCGACCTCGAAGTCCGGCCGCCCTCGCGGGGCGCGGCCGGCGAGGTGGTCGTGTCGCTCGTCGAGCGCCGCGATCGCCCGATGCCGATCGTCTCGCTCGGTGCGCTCCTCGATGTCGACGATGGTGTGCGGGCGCAGAAGGCGCTGGTGATCCGTCGCAACGGCGAGCCGCTGGCGTTCACCGTGGACCGGATGATCGGTCGCCAGGAGGTCGTCGTCCGCCCCCTCGAGGATCCGCTGGTCCACGCGGTGGGGATCGCGGGTGCGACCGACCTCGGCGATGGTCACCCGACGCTCGTGCTCGATCTCGGCGAGCTCCACGAGAAGATCCAGCGTCGCGAGAGGAGTCCGTCGTGAAGAGAATCCTGCACGTCACGTTCCGGGTCGGCAACGCCGACTATGCCGTGCCGGCGGCCGAGGTCCTCCACCTCGAGTCGTTCGAGCAGGCCACCCACGTCCCCGGTGTCCCGTCGTACGTCGCCGGGCTGGTGCAGACCCGCGGCCGGTTGATCCCCGTCATCGACCTGCGTGTTCGGTTCGGTCTGCCGCCGATCGAGCACTCCCTGGACCGCCGCATCGTGGTGGTCCAGGTCGGCACGCGGGTGGCGGGGCTCCTCGCCGACAGCGCGCGCGAAGTCGTCCGCCTCGATATCGCCGAATTCGAGAAGCCGCCCGAGATCCTCGAGCAGCAGACCGCCGGCTTCGTCAAAGCGGTCGCCACCGTCATGAAGAGACTGTTTCTGCTCGTCGACGTGCCCCGCGTGATCGGGGAGGAGCTCAGCCATGGGTAACAACGCCACCGTCATCTCCGAGACCATTCGCCCGGTGGACGACATCGCGCGCTCGCTACGCCAGACCGCCGGTCGCGCGGAGCAGATCGAGCTCGCGGCGACGCGGATCGCCGCCGCCGGAGCCGCGCAGGCGGCCGCCGCCGACGCGGCGCGGGCAGCCGTCGAGTCCATCGTCGTCAGCATGGAGCAGACCGCCACCGCGAGCGAGGAGATGGCGCGGACGCACACCGCGAGCGCGGCCAATGCCGCAGACACGCTGAAGAGCGTCGAGGCGACGGCCACCGGGCTGCAGGAGATGACGGCGTCGGTCGGAAGTGTCAAGAAGGACGCCGACGTCCTCGCGAGCTCGAGCGAATCCACCGCGACCGCGCTCGAGGAGATGGCCCGCTCCGTCAAAGCCACGGCCGACAACGCGGGCGAGCTCGGCGAGGCGAGCCACCGCCTCGTCGCTTCGGCGATCGAGACCAGCGCGAGTGTCGCCGATACGGCACGGCGCGCGGAGGAGACAGCGGCGACCGTGGAGGAGGTGGCGAGCACCGTCGAACAGATGTCGGCCGGCTCGGCTCGCCTGGCGGCGGATGCCCGGCAGGTCGGCGAGCGGGTCGCGACGGTGGCGTCGGGCTTCAAGCAGATGACCGCCTCTCTCGAGGAGCTGTCGAGCGACACCCAGGAGATGGCCTCCTCGGTCGAGGGGACCTCGAAGACGGCCGAGGAGCTCGCGCGATCGTTTCGCGGCGTCGCCGAGCTCGCGGGGCTTCTCGAAGAATCGACCACCAGCTCGGCGAGTAACCTCGCCCAGGTCGCGTCCTCGGTGGAGCAAGTCGCGGCGACCGCCGAGAAGAACGCGGCCGTGGTCGATAGCACCGCGGCCGCCATCGAGGAGGTCGCGCGCTCCGCCCAGGCGGTCGCACTGTCGGCACAGGAGGTCTCGGGCCTCGCCGCATCGAACGCGGCGGCCGGAACGGAGCTCGAGAGCTCGACCCGCCGGATCGTGGCGGTCGTGGAGACCACGAAGGCGACTGCCCAGCGCGTGAGCGCGTCGGCCCGCGCCGGGGGGCAGACGGTCGGCCGCACGATCACAGGCCTCGGGAAGATCCGCGAGGCGATGGTGCAAGGCGCCGTGGTGATGAAGGACATGGGCAAGCGCGCGGAAGAGATCGGCGACATCGTCCAGACGATCAACCTGATCGCGGATCGCACGAATCTGCTGTCTCTGAACGCGAGCATCGAAGCGGCGCGGGCCGGCGAGCACGGCCGCGGTTTCGCGGTGATCGCCGAGGAGGTGCGTGCCCTCGCCGATCGTGCTGCCGCTGCTGCCACCGACGTCGCGAAGATCGTGCGTGGCCTGCAGACCGCAGCGCGCGAGGCGGTGGCCGCCAACGCGGATGGCCTGCGGCTCGCCGATGATGGCGCGCAGACCAGCGAGGAGGCCAAGGGCGGGCTCCAGCAGATCCTCGAAGGCGTCGATGCGCTCGACGGCGCGATCAAGACGATCGGCGCCGCGACCGACGAGCAGGTCCAGGGCGTGCGGGCCGTGGCTACCGCGACGAGCCGCCTCGAGACGGAGAGCCGGGCGATCGCCCGGGCCAGCAGCGAGCAGACCACGGCCACGCAGGCGCTCGCTCGCGCCGGCGCGGAGATGCGGACGATGGCGAAGCAGACGCGCGATGCGACGAACGAACAGGCGCGTGCGCTTCGCGACCTGGTCAAGATGAACGCCGCGCTGACCGCGAATGCCGAGAAGGTTACGCGCGCGACGGAGGAGCAGGCCACGAGCGCCGGCGAGCTCGCACGTGCGGCGGTGGCGATGCGCGCCTCGACCCAGCGCACCGCGACCGCGCTCGCCGACCAGCTGCGCGGTGTGGCGCAGATGAGCACGAGTCTGCAGGAGATCTCGGGCTCGACCCAGCGCACCGTGCTCGGCGTGGCCGAGCAGGCGAAGGGCGCGCACGAGATCGCGAAGGCGATGGAGGAGGCGCGCAAGCAGTCCGTCCAGGCCGCCCGCGCGCTCGGCGAGCAGGCGCGCGCCGCGAAGGAGATCGAGGCCGGGGCGCGCGACGTGGCGCGACTGTCCAGCGAGGTCACCGCCGCCACCGCCGAGCAGAGCACGGTGGTCACGAACCTCGTCAAGGAGGCGAACGACGTGCGCCGGATCGCGAAGCAGACGTCACGCGCCGTGGGCGAGCAGGCCGATGCGCTTGGCTCGCTCGCGACCGGCGCGACCAAGCAGACCGGGATGCTCCAGCAGCTCGCCCGGGCGACCGCCGAGCAAGCGACGAGCACCGACGAGGTCTCCCAGGCCATGCGCGACGTGCGCGTGCGGACGCGCGAGCTGCTGATCTCGCTCGCGGCGCAGGAGAAATCCGCCAAGACCGTCGCCAGTGATGTCGGCGGGGTCGCCGAGCAGATCGCGCAGCTCCGCGTGGCGAACACGGAGCAGGCGGACGCGATCATGCTGATCGCTGGCGGGCAGAGCGTCGGAACCAACGGGCAGGACCCGCGGGCGTGAGCCGCGATGCCTCGTACGCGCTCACCGAAGGCGAGCGCGCGCGGATCGAGGAGCTCGATCGGCTGGTCGCCCGCGGTGCGGTCGCGACGGGCGAGCTCGTGCTCGCGCTCGACGATCGCAGCTGGACGGTGCGGCGCGCGGCCGTCGGGGCGCTCGCGTCCCTGGGCGATCCGGCCGTCGGCGCGCTGGCGATCTGGCTCGCGGACGGGCGGACGTCGGAGCCCGCGATCGCGGCGGCCGTCGACGCGCTTGTCGCGTCGGTAGGTGACGTCACCCCGATCGCGCTCCGGCTCCTCGCGCACCCCAGCGCGCCGGTCGCGGCCGATGCCGCGGCGATCCTCGGTCGCCGGCGAACCGTCGCGGCCGTCGGCGCGCTCGGCGCGGCGGTGCTGCATCCGGACGACAACGTCGCCGTGGCTGCGATCGAGGCGCTGGGAGCGATCGGCGGCAGCGTGGCGATCGAACCGCTGATCGCGATCGCGCGTGCACGCTCGTTCTTCCGCACGTTCCCGGCGATCCAGGTCCTCGCGCGTTCCGGCGACCCGCGCGCAGTGGCCCCACTCGCGGAGCTCGTCTCCGACGAGACGTTCCGCTACGAGGCGGCACGTGCTCTGGGCCGCACGGGCTCCACACAGGCCATCGCACCGCTCGCTGATCTGCTCGTCGCGCGCGGCGCGCTCGAGGCGCGGCTCGTCGGACTCGCGCTCGCCGACCTGATCGCGCGTGCGACGTGGACCGGCGCCGCGGAGTCCGTACGTACCGTGATGCGAGAACGGCTCGCGCCGTGGCGAGCGTTGTTGCGCGCGGCGCTCGATGGCGCCGCGCCAGCGGAGCAGGTGGCGCTCGCCACGGTGCTCGGGACGATCGGAGATGCGGGCTCGCTGACCTCGCTCGCGCGACTTCTCCAGGAGCCGGCGCTGCATGGCGTGGCGACCGAGGCGATCCAGCGGATCGGCTCGACGAGCGAGGGTGCCCTTCTCGCCGCGCTGGGCGATCTCGATCCCGCGACGCGGAGTGCGGCGCTCCCTGCGGTGCGTACGATCCGCGTCGCCGCGGAGGTCCGAGGGCTCCTCTCCGATGCAGACGC
>JAYVLW010000413.1:0-7977 GCA_043759315.1 Myxococcales bacterium | reverse complement strand
TGCGCGCGATGTCGGAGCGCACCGCTGCCGCTCGAGACGATCCTCTCGCCGTGGCGGTTCGGTGGTCAGCTGGCCTCGGCGATCCGCCGGTTGAAGTTCGCGCAGCGCGCCCATGTGGCTCGCGATCTCGCGCCGCTGTGGTCGCCGCTGGTCGCAGCGGCGGCCTCGGCGTACGACGCGCTCGTCGTCCCGATCCCGCTCCACTGGCGACGCCGGTTTCGCCGCGGCTATGACCACGCATGGCTCCTGGCGATCCATGCGTGCGCGGCCGCGGGAATCGCACCACCGCGCCAGGTGTTGCGCCGGATCGCCCCTGCGCGACCGCAGAGCACGTTGTCGGCGGCCGAGCGGCGGGCGAACCTCGAGGGTGCGTTCGTCGTGCGCGATCCGCGTGCGATCGCCGGGCGCGCGATCGTGATCGTCGACGATGTCGTCACGACCGGCGCCACCCTCGCCGCGGCCACCCGTCCGCTGCTCGCGGCCGGTGCGACCACGGTGATCGGCGTGGCGCTCGCGCGCGCTACTTCCGCTCCAGGATGATCATCTCGACGCGGTCGTTGATCAGCTGCGCCTGCTTGGCGGTGCGCGGCACCAGCGGCTTCGACCCGCCCATCCCCTGCGCCGAGATGCGGCTCGGCTGGATACCCCACTGCACCAGCCACTCGCGCACCGACTGCCCGCGCTTGTCGGAGAGCTCCTGATCCTTCTCGGTGTCGCCCGTCGGCTGCACGTGGACCACGAGCTTGACGCGGACGATCTCCTGGTGCGCGCGCAGCGTGGCCGCGACCTGCCCGAGGACGTTCGCGCTCGCCTTCGCCACCTTCGCACCGGAGAACTGGATCGCCTCGGTGGTCTCCACGCCGGCCGGCGTCAGCACCACGAGCGCGTCGCCCCGATCGGGACAGCCATCGTCATCGGTGTTGCCATTGATGGTCTCCGGCTCGTTCGGGCACATGTCCTGTCCGTCCACGATGCCGTCGGAGTCGTTGTCGGGATCGGGGCAGCCGTCGACGTCGAGGTAGCCGTCCTTGTCCTCGGGCACGTTCGGGCACTTGTCCTGCGCATCGGGTACGGAGTCGTTGTCGTTGTCCTTGTCGGGGCAACCGTCGTCGTCCTGGAAGCTGTCCTTGTCCTCGGCGTCGAGGGGGCACATGTCCTTCGAGTCGTCAAAGCCGTCGCCGTCGTTGTCGTTGTCGGGACACCCGTCGGTGTCGTCGAACATGTCCTTGTCCTCGGCCTGCTCGGGGCACCGATCGATGCTGTCCTTGACGCCATCGCCATCCGCATCGCCATCGATCTTCGGCGGCGGGGGAGGGTGGATCGGCGGCAACTCCGCGGTGCCGGGCACGAACGACAGGGAGAACACGCCGCGCACGTCCGGCGTGCCGATCCCGGCGATCAGGCCGCGACCCGCGGCGACCCCGAGAGAGAACCGGCGATCGGGGCGATACGTGAACCCGACCAGGAACTCCGCCGGCGCGAGCACCGTGCTCGAGCCGCGGGCGGCGCTCATCCGGCTTCCCGGCATGACGTCGCCGAACATCTCACCGGTTGCCCACAGCTGATCGAGGACGCGGAGGGATCCGCCCAGCCCCCACGCGAGACCGCTGCCCTGCTCGATGTTGGAGAACGACGTGTTCTGCCGGATCACCGCACCCAGATTCGCGCTCAGCGAGATCCGCTTCGACAGCGCGCCGGGGAGCACGGTGACGAGGCCATAGATCCGGCCGGTCGGTTTGGCGACGCCGGCGAACTCCGAGCTGGTCGCCGTGGGAAGCGTCAACGACAGGCTGGCGCCCGCGAGCACCTGACCACCACCGGCCTCCACCCGCGCGAGCTGTGCCTTGCCGTGGAGCACGAGGTCACCGCGGGCCGTTCCACTTGGTGACGCGACGCCGACCATCGCGCCATCGCCGGCCTGGTTGTACAGCGGCATCCGCGCGCCCGCCTCGAACTTGCCAAGGAACGCATACGCGAGCCCGAGCTCCATCGTGGTGCGCTGCGTGATCGCCATGTGCTCGTTGCCCGCGAACTTGAGGACGAGCGGATTTGTCGCGTACGACACGGTGGCCGCGGCGGCAAAGGCACCGTTATCCCCGACGCTCGCGGGCTGGACCTGGAAGCCGGTGCCGGTCGTCGACGGTGTCGGATTGAACAGCGAGAGATCGAGCTCGGCATCCGCGCGGCCGACTGCGGGCCACGCGCACAGCGCGAATCCGAGCCCGGCCACGGCCGCCGCGTGGCGACGACGTCGTCGCAGCGTCAGTGCGCCGATCGCGCCGATCACGAACACGGCGCCGCTGCCGGTGCCGCCGGCGCCGGAGGAACATCCACCGCCGCCCGTGACGTCGACGAACACCGCCTCACCCTTCACCTTCACCGTGGTGGTCACCTCCGGATCCTCGTCGAGGTAGAGGCTCGCGGTGGTCTCGAACGGGCCTTCGTCGGCGGGGGTGAACACCACGGAGTACGTCTGCGTGGCGCCCGCAGGTAGGTTGACCGCGGACGGTGCCGTGGAGACCGAGAACAGCGAGCTCTCGAAGGTCAGCTCGCGGATCTCGAAGTCGTGCATCCCGTCCTGATTGACCATGTGGAGGCCGTCGGCGAGCGTCACGGGGATCCCGATGGCGGTGAGGCCGAGATCGATCGTCGGCAGGCCGTCTGGATCGGTCATCACGACGTGGCGATCGAGGCCATTGCCGGAGAGGTTCATCGTCGCCATCGGCGCCGGCTGCGAGTTGTCGTTGTTCATGAACATCAGCTGCCCGACCGGCGCGGCGCCCGACATCTTCGGCGTGAACCGCACCATGAACGCATGGCTGCCGTTCGCCAGGATCTCGACCGGGCTTCCATCGACGACATGCCACACGTCGCTGTTGGTGACCATCACGGCGGAGATCGAGAGCGTTGCCTCGCCGGTGTTGTTGACCGTCACCGGCATCTGCGGCGCCTTGCTGCCCGGGTTGCGGAAGGTCTCGGGGAACGTCGGCGGCGCGGCGAGGCTGATGTGGCGATCGATGCCGCGGCCGCGCATCGTGATCGTCTGCGACGTGGGGCCACCGAGGACGCCCCCGATGTTGTGGCTCAGCACCACCTGGTCGAACGCGTTCGTCGCGTGCTCGACGGTCGGCGTGTACGTCACCACGACGTCGACCTGGCCACCGACCGGCACGACCTGCGTCGCCGGCATCACGAAGGTGAACGGGCCACCCGCGGGGTTGCGCGCGAACCCCGACAGGTTGAGGCCCGCGGTGCCGGTGTTCCTGATGGTCACGGTGCGCGTGGCCGGCGGGCCATCGCGATCGACGTTGCCGAAATCCACCATGAGGCCCGGGGTCGTGGTCAGCATCGCGGTGGTCGACATGCCCGTCAGGGTGACGGTGCGCGTCGGGTTCAGCATCAAGTTGCTCGTCACCGTGACCACACCTTCGAGCAGGCCCGTACGATCGTTTGGATCCGCGACGACCGTCACGACAAGAACCTGACCCGTGGTCAGCGTCTGCGGCGTGGCGACCGTCGGGTTCGCGGTCACGGCGCAGCTCGCATTGCGACGGATCGCCGTCACCGTGAGCTCGCTCGCGATCGTCGGGGCGGTGGGGGCCAGCGAGACGCTCGAGATGGTGACCGGCGCTTGATCGGTGTTGACGATGCAGAACGTTGCGGTCGCCGTGGTGTCCCAGCGGAACGAGCCGAAGTCGAGCGCCGGCGGGCTCGACGTCGGAATCGTGACGACGTCGTAGCCGACGGTCAGGCCATCACCATTGAGGAACAGCGTGACCGCGGCGGTCTTCGCCGTGCCCCAGTTGCCGGTGAACATGATCGTCGCGGGGCCACCATCCATGGTGGCGGTCGGTGTGAACTTCACGTTGATCGAGACCATCTGCCCGGCGGTGAGCATGGTCGGGATCGGGGTGGTGGGATCGATCGTGTAGCCGACGTTCGCCGGTGCGAGCACGCCGGTGATGCCGGTGACCGTGACGTTGCCGGGGTTGCGCAGCGTGAACGACACCGTGCCCGTGCTGCCGATGACGACGCCGCCGAAGTCGAGCGGTGCACCCGCGGTGGTCACCGGGGTCGTCGCGAGCGAGCCCTGGAGACCGGTGCAGCTCAAGGTGACGTTCGTGGTAGCGCCGGTCAGGGAGTTCGAGACGATGCGGAAGTTGCCGGGCAGCGGGCCGGTCGCCGATGGATTGCATCGGATCGTCCAGGTCGTCATGCCGCCGGCGGCCACGGCCTGCGCGCCCGTGCTGCCGACGGTGATCGTGTAGTCGCTCGCGCCGCTCGTGAGCGTCGAGCTGGTGATGTTCAGCGGCGCGTTGCCGGTGTTCATCGCGGTGAGCACGAGGGACGCCGTGTCGCCGAGCTCGACCGACATGAAGTCGAGCGACGCTGGCGCGCTGATCTGCGGCGCCGTGCCCGTACCGCTCACCATCACGGTCTTCAGTTGATCGGCCGCGTCCGGATCATTGCTGGTCACGTTGAACGTGGTGCTCAGCAGCGTGTTCGTCGTCGGGCTGAACGTGACGTTGTGCATGGCGACCATGCCAGCGCCGAGGGTGCAGCCCGCCCCAGGGCAAGCCGGGGCCAGCGGGAACGCCGCGGGCGTGCCACCCATCGTGGCGATCTGGTACGTCAGTGTCGTGTTGCCGGTGTTCTGGATGACGATCGGCATCGGCGCGGAGGTGGTGCTCACCGTCTGATTGGCGAACGCCATGGTCGACGGAGTCACCGTGATGTCGGGCCGACCCGCGGTGCAGCTCAGCATCCCGACGGGGTCGCCGCCTCCGTCGGTGTCGCTCGTCACTGTCACGGTGGCGTTCTGCGTCCCCGTTGCGCCGGCCGGGGGGCTGCAACGCACCCCGATCGATGCAGGGGCGACCGTGCTCGCGAAGGCGCAGGCGGTCATGCCGGTGCACCCGTTGCCGTTCGCCTCGAACGTGAACCACGTCGAGAGCTGCGCGATGCTCGCGCTCTGCAGCGTCAGCGGCCCCACCGGCGCCGCGGCCGTGTTCGTGACGCTGATGTTCGCGGTGGCGGACGAGCCGCCGGCCACGATGCCGAACGCGGCGTCTCCGGTCGCGATCTGGGCGTTGGTGCCGGTTCCGTCGATCGTGATCATCGTGGTCGGATTCGCTGGATCGTCGCTCGTGATCACGAACGTCGCCGGCTTGGGGCCCGGGGTGCTCGGGTCGAACGTCAGCGTCACGACGATGAACCCGCCAGGCATGATCGACGCGGGGATCGACGGCGTGCTCGTGATGCTGTACTCGCCGGGGTTCGCACCGCCGAACCCGAGCATGTTGACGGTCAGGTTCGCGGTCGAGTCCGGCGTGGTGTTGCTGATCCGGATCGTGCGGGTCGACGACTGCACGACACCGTTTGCGACGCGGACGTCGGCGAACGTCGCGGTCGCCGCGGGGGTCGTGGAGATCACCGGCGCGACGGCGGTACCATTGATCACGAACACGCCGTTCGCGGTGACCCCGGTGCGCATCGTCACCGTGCACTGGTACGACCCCCGGAGCGGAGGACGGAAGTCGATCGTCAGGTCGACCGTGCTGCCGGGGCCCGCAATGTTCTGCGGCAGCGTCTTCGACGGTGTGATCGTGTAGG
This sequence comes from Myxococcales bacterium, assembly GCA_043759315.1. GTDB lineage: Bacteria > Myxococcota_A > Polyangia > Haliangiales > Haliangiaceae > JABFXX01. The sequence goes on along the minus strand of JAYVLW010000413.1, from coordinate 2,364 downwards.
CCGGGCAACCGGCACCCGTGGTGTCGAACGACGTGAAGGTCTCGGGCGGAGTGTCCGAGCTGATCGTGCGCGTCGTACTGGCGAGCGCTGAAGGCCCCGCCGGCACGTCGGTGAACACGACGGGATTTAACGGATTGAAGCCCAGTGTGGCGTGCGCCTGCCGCGACCACCCGAACGACACCAACAACACGATCAATCCAAGCCAGCGGGGCATATGTCTCCAGAGGACGGTACAACGACCACGGCTCCACCGAAAGTCGGGTAGATTCCGCCGCGATGACCGAAACACCGAGCGGACTGCGATACGAAGACACCGCCCTGGGAACGGGCGCAAGTCCTGGGAAGGGACAGACCTGCGTGATGCATTACACGGGGTGGCTGTGGGAGAACGGCGCCAAGGGGGCGAAGTTCGACAGCTCGCTCGACCGCGGGCGCCCATTCGAGTTCCCCCTCGGCCTCGGCCGGGTGATCAAGGGCTGGGACGAGGGTGTGGCGTCGATGAAGGTCGGCGGTAAGCGGACCCTGCTGATCCCGCCGGGCCTCGGCTACGGCGATCGCGGTGCCGGGGGCGTGATCCCGGGCGGCGCGACCTTGCTGTTCGAGGTCGAGCTCTTGAACGTGGCGTGACAAGCGCTCAGCGCGGCGAGCGTCGTCGCTTCGATCCCGCAACGATGTGACTCGCGCGTGAGTGACGCGCACTCGGCCGCGAACGACCGTAGTGGCTCGTCGATCTTTGCGTGCTCGGCGTCACTCGGCGCCGGATCGGCCGCGGGTGCGCGCTCGCGGAGTGCGAGCTCGACGGCGTGGGCGACGAGCTGCTCGCATTCGGCGGAGGTGAGCGCTGGCGCCACAGCCACGCCCGCGTCGGTCGGTCCGGTCGGCGTCGGCTTCGGCTTCATCGGCGTTCCCGAGCCTCCGGAACATGCAGCGGCGAACACGAGCCAGGCGATCGTTCTCACGGTGCATCGATGTTAGCGTGTCCGCATGGCGCTGTGGTTTGCCGCCTTGCTCGGACTGGTCCAGGGACTGACGGAGTTCATCCCGGTCTCGTCGTCGGCGCATCTCGCGATCATGCCGGCGCTGTTCCGCCAGCCCGATCCCGGCCCCGCGTACACCGCCGTGATCCAGCTCGGCACGCTGCTCGCGGTCCTCGCGTACTTCGCGAAGGACCTGATCGGCCTCACCGGAGCGCTGTTCCGTGATCCCTCGAGCCCCGAGGGCCGGCTGCCGCTGCTGCTGGCGGCGGGCACCGTGCCGATCGTCATCTTCGGCCTCGCGCTGAAGAAGCACATCGAGGGTGATCTGCGCTCGCTCTACGTGATCGCCGGTGCGCTGGTCGCGGTCGGGATCATCATGGTGATCATCGATCGCTTTGCCGCCGGGCGCGGTGCGACGAAGCCGTTCTCGGGGATCACGCTCGGCGACGCGCTGCTCGTCGGCCTCGCGCAGTCGCTGGCGCTGGTCCCGGGGGTGTCGCGGTCGGGAGCGACGATCTGCATGGCCCTGTTGATCGGCCTGTCTCGCGCGGACTCCGCGCGGTTCTCGTTTCTGTTGTCGATCCCCGCGATCGCGGGGGCCGGCATCTTCGAGATGAAGGACGCGCTGAAGGTCCTCGGCCGAGATGCGATCCCGGCGCTCGCCGTGGGGACCGGCGTCGCCGCCATCACGGGCTACGCAGCGATCGCGTGGCTCATCAAGTGGCTCGGTTCGCACGATCTGATCGGCTTCGCGATCTACCGCATCATCGCGGGGCTCGCGCTGCTCGGCTCCGTGGCCGCCGGGCTCCTGTAACGCTTGCCATCTGCTGTGAATTTTCGCACGGGTCACCACGCACACGCGCGAGTCCTGATACCGTTAGCCGTCCGTTTACCGAGGGAACACGATGAGACTTGTCCGTAGCTTCTGGGCTCTTCCTCTGGCCATCCTCCTCGCGCTGGTCGGTCTCGCGAGGACCGCCGAAGCGCAGGCCGCGTGTCCCGGCAAGGGAACCAAGTACAAGGTGAAGATCGACTCCGCCCCTCAGGGCGCGACGATCTTCGCCGGTGACAAGTCCTGCGGCGCGATCGGGGCGACGCCGTACACGGGCTCGCTGCCCGCCGGCTCGTACACGATCACCGTCGAGCTCCCGGGATACGAACCCGGGATCCGTGCGTTCAAGGTCGGCAAGCTCCGCACCGTGCAGGAGCTGTTCGTACCGCTGGTGAAGAAGGCCGAGCCACCGAAGATCGACGTGCGCGCCGATGCCGACAAGAACATGTTCGGCGCGATCGTCAGCCTCGATGGCCAGCCGCAGGGCCCCGCGCCCGTCGTGCTCACCACCACGGCGGGTCGCCATCTCCTCGAGATCAAGAAGGAGGGCTTCGA
>JAYVLW010000412.1:0-11608 GCA_043759315.1 Myxococcales bacterium | reverse complement strand
AGTGATAGCTTCGCGGCGTGAGAACCCCCGTCGCCATCCTGCTCCTCGTTGCCGCGTGCGGTGGCAAAGGTGACGACAAGACCGAGCCGAAGACCGTCGACAAGGGCGCCGCGAGCGCCGAACCCGACGTGGTCAAGCCGACGGCGGGCTTCGAGAAGCTGACCGTGACGAGGGATGGAAGACCGGTGGCGATGACCCGAGCGTTCATCAAGCGGGTGTCGCCGGATCAGTGGCGGCTCATGGTCAGCGACAAGGAAGGCTCGTGCGAGGAGCTGATCAGCGGCGTCACGAACTCGATCCCCGGCGCCACGCATCTCGTGACCACGCTGCGCCGCCGCCTCGCGCCGGATGGCGCGCAGCAGATCTACCTGACCGACCTGTGGACCGCGGGCCACCCCACGAAGGCCACGTTCTCGACGGCGCGGATCACGGCGCCCACCGACAAGGGTACAAACGTCGAAGTCGAGCTCGCGAAGATCACCGACGATGACGGCGGCAAGATCCTCGTCGCGGAGGGCACGTTCATCGCGCACGGCTGCGGCGATCAGCCGCCCGACGGTGCCGGCGTGCCGAAGGACTCGCACGTTTCGGCCGCCTCCATCACGGTCGCTGGCAAGAAGCTCGAGCTCGCCAGCGCCACCATCACCGGCGACGACCTCGTGCTCTCGACCGGACCGAAAGACTGCTCCGGCACCTGGCCGTGGGCGCAGGTCACGCTGCAGCGCCGGCTCGGTACGTGGACCCTGCAGGGCACCTGGTTCGACAAGGACTACGCGGACGCCGCCAAGGATCTCAAGGTGACGTTCGGCGCGCAGGGCGGCGGCAAGGATGGTCCGACGATGGCCGTCACGATCGGGGGCACCGCCACCATCGGCGGTTATCCAGTGCTGCTCGATGGCACGATCGAGGCGATCGACTGCCCGAAGCCGAAGCTGCGCTAGCGTCGTGCGCTAGTGTTCGCCGCCGAGCCGCATCGCCAGGTTGGTCGCCGTCACCCGGTGCACGACCATCGCGATCTTCGCCGGGCGGAAGCCATCGAACGTCACCTCGAGGCCGTCGAGGCCGTCGAAGTGCAGGCGGTCCGCGGTGAGGAGCACCGGCCCGAGGCGGAGATCCTTGATCGTCGTATCGATCGAGCCGATCGCGCCGGTCAGCTTGCCAGCGCCCACGTCGCGGATCCCACCGGCGACCTCGAGATCGACCATGCCGGGCTGGTCGTCGCCGCCGAACATGATCAGACCGTTGCCGACCTCGAGCGAGCGCGGTGCGAGCAGGCCGATCGCGATGTCGATGCCCTCGATCGACAGGGCCTGGAGGATCTTGCGCTTCTTGTCGTCGGACCTGTCCTTGGCGCCGCCGCTGCCGCTGGTTCCGGTGCGGAAGTCCGAGAGCGTGCGCACCGGCACCTTGCCGAACGACGCGACGGTGGAGGCGTCGCTGTCGAGCTGCCACGAGAGCAGTTCGCGCTGGGAACCGACGATCGGCACCTTCCACGACAGCACGAGGCGGTCGCCATCGGCCTCGATGTCGATGAACTTGCCCTCGAGCCAGTCCAGGCTGTCCTCGAGAGCGCGGAAGTCGATCATCCCGTCCTGGATCGGGAGCCTCAGCTCCTGATCGAGCGTGCGCTTGCCGAGCACCGGAAGATCGAGCACGACCTTGACCGTCAGGTGGATCCGCCCGGCCAGCGAATCGAGGAAGCGCAGGCGGTCCTGGCGCAGCGTCGGCGCGCCCTCGGGCTTCGGTGCCGCGGGCGTGTCGCTCGCGCTGCGCCCGAATGGACCGTTCACGGCCAGCCGCATCTCGGAGAACGAGACCTGCGGCGCGATGATCTCGACGCCGCTCTGCGCGCGGGTCAGCTGGATCCCGCTCGGCATCTCGATGCGCTCCACTGCGATATCGAACTTGCCGGCGTCGTCGCGCAACCACGCGCTACCGAACGACGCCGTGTCGGCGGCCCACCGCAGCGCGCCGAGCCGGCCCTCGAGGCGTTCGAACAGGCAGTCCGCGGCTCCGTAGCCGACTCCCCCGCTGCGACCTTCGAGCCTGTGGGTCTCGGCGCGGGGAAACAGCAATCGGTTCCCGGCCTCGTCGGAGACGAAGCCAAAGCGCTGGACGGTGACATCAGTCTCGACACGTGTAGGCATCGACGCCGAGATGGTAAGCGATCCTGGGCGCGTGCCGTCGAGGGCACACACACATTGCGTGCCCCGGCGTACGTCGCTGGCGTGTATGATCTCTCGCGTGTCAACGCGTGGATCCCTCACGATCATCCTCGGGCTCGGTGTCGTCGGTCCGCTCGGGCTCGATCCTGACGTCGCGCGGGCGCAACCCGCGCCCGATGCACCCGCGCCGGATGCGCAGAAGGGCGACGCCAAGGAGCTGATGCAGCTCGGCGTGAAGCTGGTCAAGTCGAAGGACTACCTGGGTGCGCTCGCCGTGTTCAAGGACGCCAACAAGCGGTTTCCGAGCGCGAAGATCCTGCTCAACATCGGCACGACCCTCAAGCTCCTCACCCGCAACGCCGAGGCGGTGAACACCTACCAGCAGTATCTCGACGCCAGTGATGCAGATCCGGCACGCCGCGCCGAGGTCACCGAGGAGATCACCCGGCTCGAAACGGGCCTTGGCCGCCTCCAGATCGCTGCGCCCCCGGAGGCCGAGCTCCGCGTCGGTAGCGAGGACTGGGTACCGGCCGCGAGCGCCAAGCTCTACCGGGTGACCCCCGGCCCGTACACCTTGCAAGCTCGTCGCAAGGGCTACAAGCCGTTCGAGGTGAGCGGCGAGCTCGCCGTCGGCCAGGTCCTTCCGATCACGGTCACGCTCGTCGAGGAACCCAAGGCGAGCCCGGTGTTCATCACGGTGCCGGCCGAGGGTCAGCAAGAGGAAGCGCGGAGTCGTCTCGGCGCGCTCGCGATCGGCCACTTCGACATCAACGGCGGAGCCGCCGCCTTCGTGGGCGCCGTGTTCGACGTGACGCCCCGGATCCAGGTCAACGCCGCGGGCATCCTCGGCCCGAACTTCGGAGGCTTCGCCGGCGCGAACTTCGCGTTCTTGACGGGAACGCTTCGTCCGATCGCATCGCTGGGCGTCCCGATCTTCTTCAACGATGGCGCGCGCGTCGGGATCCGTGGCGCGGCGGGGCTCGAGATCGTGGCCAACCGCCACTTCGCCGTGATCCTCGAGCTCGGGGTCGAGCACAACTTCAACCCGCAGCAGATGCTCGAGGTGGACGGAACCCTCCGCAAGATCAACGCGACCTCGTTCATCCCGGCGCTCGGCGCGTCCGCGAGGCTCTGAGCTCTCTACGGCGCGAGTCCGAGCGCGGCGAGGCTGCGCGGCGACAGCGCCGGATCGACATACGAATCTGCATTGCCGGGGGCAGCGAGGGCCGTCTGCAGCTCTCCGATCTCCACCGGATGCTCGACGAGATCGATCAGTCGAACGCACGACACGGTGCTGCCGTCATCCCGCACCAGGTACACCGTCCTGCCGCGGAGGCGGTACTTGAGGTCGGCCAGCAGGAGCCGATCGAGCTCGAACGGAAGGACGACGAGGTTGCCGCGCCGCTGCTTGATGACCTCGGCCGTGGCTCGGGTGGCTGCGAGTCCGGGCGTGTCCCATCCGAGCCCGTAGTGGTGGGCCACCGCCACGACGGTCCCCACGCCCTGGAGCGCGATGATCGACACCACGAGCGCCACTGCGAACCGTGACGGCGCGAGCTTGAACAGCGGCACCAGCGCGAACAGACAGCCCACCCAGAACAGGTCCCAGCGCTCGATCAGGTTCGGCTCGTAGAAGTACGGGAACGTCAGCCCGATCGCGATCAGGGCGAGCAGATCGAGCCGGGTCCTCAGCGCGGTGAGTAGCTCGGCGCGGCGGAACCGCACCAGCCAGACCACCAGGGTCCCCCACAGCACGACGAGGAGCTTGGGGATCACGCCGAGCAAGATCACGCGGAGCACCGGCCCGAGCGTCATCAGATGAACGCTCGGCGCGACGCCGATCGCGCGCAGCCCACCTCGATATTGTTCGAACCGGGCGAGCGAGACGATCGGCGTGCTCGACTGCGCGAAGTCCTGGAGATGCAGCGCCTGGGGGAGGAACGCATGCAGCGCGATCTTCGCGCCGGGGAACAGCACCACATGCGAGAGGTAGTAGGCGGCGACCGCGGTCCCGCCGGCCACCACGAGGCCAAGCGCGCGGGTGCGATCGCGCAGCCAGACGAGCGGCGCGGCCGCGAGCGCGAACAGCATCACGAGCAACGACACGTTGATCAGCATCGCGATCGCGATCAGCGCTCCGACGATGATCCCGCGGCGGACCGCGTCGCGGCGCCCGGCGTGGCGCATGTACAGGAGGTAGTACACGCCAAGGACGATCGGCAGGTACAGCACGTTGTCCTCGATCATCAGGTACAGCTCGACCAGCCCTGGGCTGCCGATGGTGGCCGCCGCCAGCACCAGCCACGTGTGGGCCGTGGACAGCCGCTCGCGGCGGCAGATCCACCACAGCATGCACAGAAGCGCGGCGACACTCGCGGCGGTCTCGACCTCGATCGCCGTGAGATCGCGAAGCCCCAGCGCCATCAAGAGGCGCATGACGCCGTGGTACATCAGGTGGCCGTCGACCCAGATGTGGGGCTCGTAGTGGTGGATGAACTGCAGCCGCCCGTAGGTGTCCCAGTCCCATAACCCCACCTCGCCGCTCCGTTCGCGGACCAGGACGAGGGTCAGGCCGACGAACACGGCCAGCATGACGAGCGCGGACCGGACCTTGCGAGGAGCGTCCGGGGCAGGTTCGTCATCGACCGTGGCCACGAGCCTCATCGTGGCATCATGGAGGCCCTGCGGACACTGGCGACGCCGCTGAATGCGGTGCTAACACGTGCGACCAGTACATGCCTGCGGACGAGGCTGACCAACCACCTCCACCGATCACCGTGCGCGGGGCATCGGTGTCGGCGCGAGCTCGTGGGTGGGCACGCGGCCACGTCTGGTTGATCGCGATCGCCTGCGCGTACCTCTACATCTTCCCGTACTTCCCCAAGCTGAACAGCGCGAACGAGCTGCCGCGCGTCTATCTCGTCAAGGCGATGGTTCACGACCAGACCTTCGCGATCGATCACGGCGTCGCGCGCTGGGGCACGACCCTCGACGTCTCCGAGAGCGGCGGTCACTCGTACTCGAACAAGGCGCCGGGCTCGTCGATGCTCGCCATCCCGGTCTACGCCGCGATCAGCTTCGTGTTCGGCGAACCGAGCCTCGAGACCTCGGTCTGGATCTGCCGCGTCGTGACCGGCGTCATCCCGACGCTGCTATTCTTGATGTTGCTCTACAACTTCCTCGCCCGGTTCGCGCCCGATCCTGCCGTCCGCAGGCTCGTGGTCATCGCCTACGCGCTCGGATCGATGGCGATGACCTACTCGGTCCTCTACTTCTCGCACCAGCTCTCCGCGATCTGCGTCGCCACCTCGTGGATCCTCACTGTCGACGTCGTCGACGGGCGGCGCGGGCTCCGAGCGATGGCGCTCGCGGGCGTCCTCGCCGGCCTCGCGCCCCTCGTCGATTACCAGGCGGTGTTCGCCGTCGTTCCGGTGGCGGTCTACGTGGTGGTCCGGCTCCGCGGCGACCTCCTGCGGCTGGCCCGGATCGCCGCGTGCGCGACCGCGGGCGCCGCCGTTCCGCTGGCGATCCTCCTCCTCTACCACCAGGCATGCTTCGGGAGCCCGTGGAGGACCGGGTACGACGCCTCGACCACATTCGCCGTGTATCACCAGCATGGCTTCCTCGGCCTCACCGGGATCCACTGGGAGGCGTTCCGCGGCTCGCTGTTCTCCTTCGACGACGGGCTCGTGACCCTGTCGCCGTGGCTGCTCCTCGCGATCTATGGCGGCGTCGAGATGATCCGTCGGCCTCACCAACCCGGCAACCGCGGCATCGCTCTGACCTGCGTCGCGGTCGCGATCATCTACATCCTGTTCATCTCGTCGCTCAACTTCTGGCGAGGAGGAGGCGCGGTCGGGCCACGCTACATCACGGCCCTGCTGCCGTTCCTGTTGCCGCTGGTCGCCGCGCACGTTCAGGTGCTTCTTCGTCGACCGCTGATGCTCGGCGCGATCGCCGGCTCGATCTTCGTCGGGGTCGTCATCTACACCGCGAGCTCGGCGACCTTCCCGTACTGGCCGGAGAGCCTGAAGAACCCGCTGCGGGACGTGACGTTTCAGTTGCTGGTGGACGATCTGGTCGTTCCCAACCTCGGGGATGTGGTCGGGCTGCATGGCGTCCTGGGGCTGCTGCCTTATCTCGCTCTGGTGAGCGGGCTCACCGGCTGGGCGGTCCTCCGCGTGGCGGGGCGGCGCGGGCTCGCGATCTCCGTCGCGACGGCGCTCGCGATGCTGATCGCCTACAGCTTGGTCCCGGGCGGAACCCCCAACCACGAGTACGACTACGTCCGTTCGATCGTCGAACGTTGAGACCACGGTCGGAGCACGACCTACATCCGGCCTCGCTCGCCGTGGTCAGTTCCGTTGACTGGACATGCGCCGTCGCTAATCATGGTGATGTGCCATTCAAACGGCTGGGCCGCGTAGTCACGAGCTCGGCACCGGTGTGCCTGCCTCTCCTGTTCGCGATCGTCGCGTGTGTCGGAAGTTTCGATCTCGGTAGTGCCGAGCAAGAGACGATCGTCCCGCTGCAAGACACCGATTTCGGAAGCGTCCAGGTCCACGTCACCTCGGCACCGCAGACATTCACGATCCGTCCGGCCTCTGGGTCGCAGAACAACCAGGTCACGAGCATCACCGAGAGCTGCCCCGACTTCGCCGTGACCGCCGCGAACCTGCCCGCGACGGTCAGCAACGTCTGCAGCGGTGGATCGAACTGTCCGACCTATATCGCCACCACCTACTCGTTCACGGCGACCTTCACCCCCGCCGTTGCGGCGCAGACGAGCTGTGTCGTGACCGTGGTGATCGACACCACGCCGACCACGTTCACGCTGACCGGTCGAGGCACCGAGCCGACCATCCGGTCGTCGGTGTCGCCGGCCGCCACGCTCGATCTCGGTCAGGTCCGGGTCGGAGATGTGTCGAGCGCGACGAGCATCCTCGTCCGCAACTTCGGAAGCGGGCCGCAGCCGATGACCGTGTCCTCGGTGGCGTTCGACGCCGCCTCGCTCACCAAGGGCTTCGCGATCGCGTCGGGGACCACCGCGTCGCACGTGGTGGCCGCCAATGGTGGGAGCGACCCGTTCACCGTGACGTGCGCACCCGCGGCGCCTGGTGCCCTCACCGGGAGCCTGCGGATCACCACCGACGATCCCGCGGCGACGACCACGACGATCACCGTCAGCTGCACGGGCATCATGTCGAACCTCGCGTTCGGTCCGGCGAGCCCGGCGAGCATCGCAGGGACGCAGGCGCAGAAGGCGACCCGCGTGGGCGAGCCCGTCAACATCCCGCTCACGATCCGCAATACCGGAACGGCGGCGATGACGATCCATGACCTCACGATCGCCGGCACGGACCTGTCGTTCGTGTCGCGTCCTGCGCCCGAGACGGTGCTCCCCATCAACCAGACCGCGAACGTCGTGCTCCGGTTCGCCGCGGGCAGCCCGGTCGATCAGGGAACGCTCGGCACCTTGACGGTGACCCACGACAACGGCCAGGTCCGCACGATCAACGTCCTCGGGGCGGCGCTGATGACGACGATGTCGATCACCCCCGACGGCGCGGTCGACCTCGGTCCGGTGTGTATCAACAACACCGCCTCCAAGACGTTCTTCATCCTCAAGAACAACCCCGGCACGTTCAAGGTCACCGCGATCAACCAGCCGACGGCTCCGTTCCAGCTCACCGGCATGTTGCCGACGGGCAGCCCGCTCGACGTCGACAACAACGCGGTGAGCTTCACGGCGAGCGTGACGCCGACCGCCGCCAGCGAGCTGACGGGCTCGTTCGCGGTGACCACCGACATCCCGGGCCAGGCGCCCCGCGCGATCAGCCTGTCCGCGATCGGGCTCCCGGACGGGATCACGCCGACCCCGACGGCCATGGACCTCGGCACGGTGTCGGTCGGGGCAGCGTCGCCAGGCCAGATGCTCGTGCTGACCAACTGTAGCGCGGCGCCGCTGACCTTGATCGAGTCGCTGATCGGCGGACCCAACCAGGACGACTTCGAGATCGCCGTCCCGCCGACGACGACCACGATCGCTCCGGGCATGGCGGCGACCTACGTGATCGTGACCAGGCCGAACAACCCCGGTGGCCTGAGCGCGACGCTGCAGATCCGCCACGCTGGCGGCATGGTGGAGGTCCCGTTGACCGCCGCCGGAACCGGGGACGTGATCGATGACCGGATCCCGGAAGACAGCACCTACTACTCCTGCAGCGCCGGCGGTGGCTCGGCCGCGGCGGTGTGGCCCCTCGGCGTCGCCGTGGTTCTCGTCATGCGGCGGCGCCGGAGGCGGCGGGCGCCGTGATCGATAGCCTCGTCGGGAACTACCGGATCATCGACCTGCTCAGCGTCGGTGGCATGGGCACCGTCTATCGTGCCGAGCACGCCCTGCTCGGGCGCATCGCGGCCGTGAAGGTGCTGCACCCCGAGATGTGCGCGAACAAGGACATCGTCAACCGCTTCTTCAACGAGGCGAAGGCGACGACCGCGATCAAGCACCCGGGGATCGTCGAGATCTTCGACTTCGGTTACATGCCTTCCGGGCATGCGTTCCTCGTCATGGAGTTCCTCGAGGGCATGACCCTCGCGCAGCGCATCAAGCTGCGTGGCCCCTTGCCCGAGGGCGAAGCCGCGATGGTGTTGCGCGGGGTATGCAGCGCGCTCGGGGCGGCACACGCCAAGGGGATCGTTCACCGCGACCTCAAGCCCGACAACATCTTCGTGATCCCGGATCCCGACTCGGCGCTCGGTGAGCGCAGCAAGATCCTCGACTTCGGCATCGCGAAGCTGACCGACATCGGACTCGCTGGCTCGGCGACGAAGACCGGGGCGGTGATGGGCACGCCGACGTACATGTCCCCCGAGCAGTGCAGTGGTCGTGGGGCGGTCGATCACCGCGCCGATCTGTACTCGCTCGGCTGCATCCTCTACGAGCTACTGGCGGGGCGCCCGCCGTTCGTCGCGCTCGGCGCCGGCGAGTTGATCGGTGCACACCTGTTCATGCAGCCCGAGCCGCCCTCGCATCACATCCAGGGCATCAGCGCGGAGACCGAGGCGCTCGTGATGAGTCTCCTCGACAAGCAACCGGAGCGGCGGGTCCAGAGTGCGCGGGATCTTGGCGCCTATCTGACGCAGATCGCGCAGCGCCACGGCTGGTCCCCCACGGCAGAGGCCGGGATCTCGATGCAGATGGCTGCCTCTCCGACCGAGCACACCCGCACGCCGTACCATCTGACGCCCGCGCCCCCGGTGTTCACCCCGGTGTTCGCCACGGCGGACAACCGCACGCCGCCGCGGCTGCCATCGTACGCGCCGTCACAGACCGCACCCTCGGTGGATCAGAAGCCGACCACGCTATCGAGCGCGACCGGTGAGTCCGCGCCCCCCGCAGCGTTGCCTCCGCGCAAGTCCCGGGCGGTCGGGATCGCGGTCGGCATGGGCTCGGTCGCCGTCCTCGCCGTCGTCAGCTTCCTCGCGCTGCGCGGCTCTGGGGCGTCGAGCGACAACACCGCGATCACGCCGGCGAGCCCGCCGCCGATCTCGGCACCGGCGATCGACAAGCCGACGACCGAAGTGGTGACCCCGCCGCCCGCCGTCACGTCGGAGCCGCCGGCCGTCACGCCGGAGCCGCAGGTCGTCACCCCCGAACCGTCGGTGGTCACGCCGGAGCCGGCCACCACCGACTCGGTCAAGCCGACCGCGGTGGTCGTGGCTCCGAGCAAGGGGAGGCGAACCAACTCCCCTCCGAAGCCAAAGAAGCCACCCGTTGTTCCCAAGGCCAAGCCCCCGGCCACGGATGCGAACCCCGACGTTCGCTTGATGGAGAACGATCTCTGACCACGTTGGTCGAAGCAGCGCTCCTGGTGGTCGCTGTTTCGGCGTGCGGACGCATCGGCTACGACGCACGTACGGCGCCGCCCGATGCCGCGGTGGACGGTGCCGCGCAACCCGTCGATGCGGTGCAGCCTGTCGATGCACTCCCTGTATGCGCGGCAGACACCGTCGAGATCACGGCCGGCTCGAGCGTGTGCATCGAGCTCACGCGGCGCGGCACCGAGCCCTGGACGCTCGCGAAGTCCACGTGTGAAGGGCTGGGCCGGCGACTGTGCGCCGACGCCGAGTGGTTCACGGGCTGCACCAACGCTCCGGGGGTGGTGAACATGACCGGGGATAGCTGGGAGTGGGTCGCGGAGGAGGCCGGCGGCGTCGCACAGAAGCGCGGCGCAACGGTCTGCACGGATATGTCGGCGCACGCGATTGTCGATCCGTACGGCTATCGCTGTTGCGACGACAAGTGACCGCCTAATCGAACACGACGGTCTTCCCGGCATACGGCAGGATCCGGTCCTCGAGGTGGTAGCGCACGGCCTGCGCGAGCGCGCGCTTCTCGAGATCGCGGCCCTTGCGCACGAGGTCGTCGACGGTATCGCGGTGCGAGCAGCGGATGGTCGCCTGCTCGATGATCGGCCCCTGATCGAGATCCGCGGTCACGTAGTGGCTGGTCGCGCCGATCAGCTTCACGCCCTTCTCGTACGCCTGCTTGTACGGGTTCGCGCCGACGAACGCGGGCAGGAACGAGTGGTGGATGTTGATGATCCGCGATGGATACTTCGCGACCAGCTCGGCACTCAGGATCTGCATGTAGCGCGCGAGGACGATCAGATCGATCGCGCCGCCCTCGATCAGCGCGACGGCCGCCGCCTCCTGGGCCGCGCGGGTCTGGGCCGTCACCGGCAGGTGATGGAACGGCACACCGAAGTGGCTCGCGATCGGCGCGGCATCGGCGTGGTTCGAGACGATGAAGCCGATCTCGCACGGCAGCTCGCCGGCGCGGTGGCGCAGCAGCAGGTCGTAGAGGCAGTGGTCGTGCTTCGAGACGAAGATGGCCACGCGCCGCACCCGGTTCGCGTACGACAGCTGGAAGGTCATCTGCATCCGCTCGCCGACCTCGCGGAGGCCCGCCTCGAGCGACACGCGATCGGTTGTCAGCGAGGACAGATCGAAGCGCAGCCGCTGGAAGAACATGCCGGCGACGGGATCGGTGTGCTGGTCCGAGTCGAGGATGTTCGCGCCGTGGCCGTAGAGGACCTGGGCGAGCGAGGCGACCAGGCCCTTGCGGTCCTGGCAGGCAACCAGCAAGGTCGCGATGTGCGCGGTCATGCCAGAACGATGGTAGCCGAGCCGGCCCGGCCAAGTGGTTGAAGTTGTGAGCCAACTCACGAGACGTGGACGTGCGATGGACGTTTTGCGACGGCGCGGCTGTGGTATGGCTTCGTCACCGTGAGGCTCCTTATCGCTGGTGTCATCCTCGTGGCCGCCGCCTGTGGTGGAGGTCAGATCTCGAACCTGCCGCTGGCGTGGAAGGCAGCCGATACCTCGGTCAAGCCGAGCCCCACGACGGCTCAGGCGCTGTCGACCGTACCGCTCGCGTT
>JAYVLW010000411.1:0-4446 GCA_043759315.1 Myxococcales bacterium | reverse complement strand
CCGTAGAAGTGGCGCCACCGCCAGCGCTGATCGGCGGAGAACCCGATGAACGACATCCCGGTGGTCTCCGCCCAGCGATAGCGCGCGCCCTCGACGTCGAAGCCAAAGCCGACATCGCTGTAGTCCTCGTCGATGGTGGCGCGCGGCGCGGTCAGGCGCGGGCGCGCGAGCATCAGCGCGCTCTCGCGCAACACCATCGGGAACACCGCGAGGCCGGGCGCCTCGGACTCCGGGAATACCGGGCCGAGATCGAGGCCTCCCGAGACACAGATCTCCGCCCACTGCTGCATGCCGCCCTGGGCACGCGGGGAGCGCGAGCGCAGATCGCCGCGGATGCTGATGCCCGCCTGCAATAGATCGCAGCGCTCCTGCCGCACCGCGAACACCACCGCGGCCGTGCCTTGCCCCGCGACCTCGCGTCCGTCGATGCCCGCGCCGGCCTCGGCGAGCACGTCGAGGCGCGCTTCGGTCGGCATGTTGCTCGCGAGGAACGCGTTCGCGATCGCGAGCGTTGTCTCGATCTGCTCGCTGACCTGCTCGACCTTGTGGCGGATCTCGCCCTCCGAGGACGAGGCCCACAGCGACTCGACCTTGCGCAAGGTATCCGCGCGCGCGGGCGACGCGGCAAACAGGAGCACGAGGATCGCCGTGCGGTGCATTCAGTGAACGACGAAGCCGCGGGGAATCGACAGATCGTTCTTCTGCTCGACCTCGGGGAGCTTCAAGGCCACGAGGCTCTTGAACGCATCGTCGTCGATCACGCTACCGCGCTCGGGCACGCGGATCACGCCGTTCGCATACTCCGGCTGGAACAGGATGCCTCGCCCGTTGCCGTTGTAGCCGAGCTGCAGCATCTGATCGGGTTCGAACTGAGTGCACTTCTTCTCGCAGCAGTGGAATGACTTCGTGACGCGGTAGAAGCCTTCGTTCGGCAACGAGCGGATCGACCTCGGATCGAAGTCCTCGGGAACCGTCGTTCCGTTCGCCGAGAACACGGCGCGGTTCGCGTTCCACTTCTCCGGGAAGTACAGACCGGGACCCGGGTTGCCGTGGTTGTGAAAGTAGACAAACCGATCTGGCTCGATGCCGGCGATCTGCTTGACGGTCCGGTAGATGCCGCAGGGAGGAAGCTCTTTCGTCACGATCACGATGATACGCCAGCGCGGTGCCGGGCGAGCAAGTGCCCGTGGGGTACTGCTACAGTCGAGGCATGTGCATCATCTGCGTCGATCTGGCAAAGGGCGCCCTGACGGGTAAGGACGCACGGCGTCACCTCGGCGAGATGCGCGTCGCGCTCGGGGACCACGCGCGCGAGGTCCAGGCCAAGATCGACGAGGCGGATCCCACACCGCCCCCGGCGCCGATCCTCCCGAAGCCCTGACCGATCGGTCAGTGCGCGCGCCAGATCGGGAACTCGGCGCCCACCGCGGGAGCGGTGACGAGGCCGTTCTCGATCGCGCCGTCGTCGCTCTCGGGTTCGCACAGGTACACGGCGATCGCGGCGAGTGGCGAGTCGGTGCGGACGATGTGCGCACCCGGCGGCACCGGCCGCGTCTGCCGCCGCCACTCGACCTCGAGATCGCCGACCTGGGCCGCCTCGAGGATCTTGCGGCCACCCTCGGTCGCGAACCCGGTGACGGTGGCGACCTCGACCTCGTACGTGCCGCTCGCGAGCTCGGTCGTGAATCCGTGCTGGACGAGGTGGGCAGCGACCTGCGGAGGCACGATGTACGCGGGCGGGCGATCGATGATCGTGGTGCCGACGAAGTTCGCGAAATACGGGATCGAGACCAGCGTCGGCGCGCCATCGAGCGTGCGCGGCGTGGTGGTGGCGATCTCGATCGGCTGCTCGAAAGCATCGAGCTTGTAGCGCACGGCGATCTTGTCGCGCGGGTTGCGGCTGGTCGCCACGATCTGGACGATGTCATCGGGGCGCGCCGAGACGAACCGGAGGGCCTCGAGGATCGTGGCGTACGTGGTGCGCACGCGCTCGGGGAACGAGAGATACGAGTAGCACTCGAGAAGGAGATCGAGGCGGTTCGAGAGGCCGCGGTAGTTGCTGCCGAACCTCGGCTGGTGCGGATACGTCATCCAGCCCTCACGTACGGGCGCGTGCGGATCGGCATCGCGACGCGCATCGAGCGAGCGCTCGTCCTCGACGAAGTTGCCGTACCAGCCCGAGAGCAGCGCGTGGTTCGCCTCGATCGCCTTCGTGACGATGGGCATCATCGTCTCGCGCATGAACCGCACGGGCTCCGCGCGGCCGCTCGCCACGGTGTGCGGCACGTCGTAGGTCATCGCGAACCTGTGCACCGAGCCGTTGGTCGCGTGCGTATCGATCGTCAGGTCCGGCTCCCACACCTGCACGACGGCCTTCTGCAGCTGCCGCATCTCGGGCGCCTGCTGGCGCATGTAGTCCCGGTTGAGGTTGATGCCGGCGCCGTTGACGCGCGTGCCGACCTTCGCGGGACCGATCTGGCCCTCGAGCTTCGGTAGGTCGAGCTTCCGGTTTGCGGGATCGATGGCGTCGTTACCGTCGGGGTTGAACAGCGGGACGATCACGAGGGTCAGCTTCTCGATCAGGTCGGCGTGGGTCCCGTCGAGGATGTCGCGCATGAGCATGAGGCACGCCTCCTTGCCCTCGACCTCGCCGGCGTGGATGCCATTGATGATCAGCACCACCGGCTGCCCGGCCTTCCGGGCCTCGGCGGGGGTCTTGTGACCGTGCGCGGAGAGCACGACCAGCGGCAGCTCCCGTGCGCCAGGGCTCACTCCGAACGAGGTCCGATGGAACCTCCGGTCGCCGCGGCTGTCGAGAGCGGCGAGAAACGCCATGACATCGGCGTGCAGCGAGGTCTCGTGATATCCGGTCGCTTCGGCGCGTGTGACGGGTGGCATCGCCAGGGTGTTACCGCGCTGGCATGGATCGAGCTAGCGTGGACGCCATGTTCGAGTCCGCGGAGCTGGGTCACACGATCGAAAAAGAGCGCTACGACCGGGAGGAGCCCGAGCTGCGGAAGGCGCTGCTGACCGCGCAGTACGAGCTGGTGGAGAAGCGGGAGTTCCCGGTCGTCATCATCATCGGCGGCGTCGATGGCGCAGGCAAAGGCGATCTGGTCAACCGGCTCAACGAGTGGATGGACCCGCGGCACCTCGCGACGAACGCGCTGCGGCCCGTCGTCGATGAACCCTCGGGGCGCCCGCCGATGTGGCGGTTCTGGCGCGCGCTTCCCCCGAAGGGCCGCGTCGCGCTGTTCATCGGCTCGTGGTACTCGCAGCCGCTGATCCAGCGCGTCTATGGCGAGATCAAGCGCGCGAAGCTCGACCAGCAGATCGACAACATCCTCAGGTTCGAGCGGATGCTCACCGAAGAGGGCGTCCTCGTCCTCAAGTACTGGCTCCACCTGTCGAAGGACGGCCAGCGCAAGCGGTTCAAGGAGCTCGAGAAGAAGAAGAAGACCGCGTGGCGCGTCACGCCCACCGACTGGAAGCACCTCGAGATGTACAACAAGTTCCACGAGGTCAGCCAGCATCTGCTTCGCTCCACGAGCACCGCCGAGGCGCCGTGGCTCGTGGTCGAAGGCTCCGACGAGCGCTACCGCAACCTGACGATCGGCGGTGCGATCCTCGAATCGATCCGGCGGCGGCTCGAGCAGAAGGAGAAGCCCGTGCGCGAGGCTCGCATCCCGGCGCGGATCCAGCCGATCGACGGCGTCACCCTCATCGATCGCCTCGATCTCACCAAGCAGGAGTCCAAGGAAGTCTACGAGGACGAGCTCGCGGACCTGCAGGGTCGGCTCAATCTTCTCACGCGCCACAAGCGGTTCGACAAGCTGTCCGTGGTCACCGCGTTCGAAGGTAGCGACGCCGCGGGCAAGGGCGGCGCGATCCGCCGCATCACGCAGGCGCTCGACGCGCGCAAGTACGACGTCATCCCGATCGCCGCACCGACCGACGAGGAGAACGCACGCCCCTATCTGTGGCGGTTCTGGCGCAACCTACCATCGCGCGGCCGCATCTCGATCTTCGATCGCTCGTGGTACGGGCGGGTGCTCGTCGAGCGTGTCGAGAAGTACTGTAGCGAGGCGGACTGGATGCGCGCCTACGGCGAGATCAATGACTTCGAGGAGGAGCTCGTCTCCAACGGCGTCGTGCTCGTGAAGTGCTGGCTCCAGATCTCGAAGGACGAGCAGCTGCGCCGGTTCAAGGAGCGCGAGCAGATCTCGTTCAAGCAGCACAAGATCACCGACGACGACTGGCGCAACCGCGACAAGTGGGACGACTACAACGTCGCCGTGTGCGAGATGATCGATCGCACGAGCACCGAGCATGCACCGTGGACCCTCGTCGAAGCGAACGACAAGTATTACGGGCGCCTCAAGGTGCTGCGCACGCTCGTCGAGGCGATCGAAGCGGCGATCTGAGGTCCGGCTAGTTCAGCTCGGC
>JAYVLW010000410.1:0-3086 GCA_043759315.1 Myxococcales bacterium | reverse complement strand
TGGTGCGCCACAACGTCGAGCTGCGGATGGGCGCGTTCGGCTACTGCTACCAGCGGTTCGCCGCGAAGCAGCTGCGCGGCACGCTGACACTGTCGTTCGTCATCGGCCCCGAGGGCGCGGTGCACGAAGCAAAGGCGAGGGGCATGACCGAGATCGACGACTGCGTCGTCGATGTGCTGAAGGTCATCCCGTTCGAGCCCACGGTCGATGCCACGAAGGTCACGTACCCGCTGCAGTTCCGCCCGAACGCCGAGCTCGCAGCTCAGTAGAGAACTTCGAAGCTCGCGACGAGGCCGATCGTCCGATCGGTCGCTGCGCTGACACCGCGGACCGTGGTGCGGAACGACAGGCCCACCTGCGAGAGCTCGGCGGCGATCCGCAGGCCGTACCCCTTCGCGAGCGCGATGTCGACGCCGCCGGCGACGTCGAAGGCCAGGGTCTTCGCGTAGCCAAACCCGTCCTTCGTGGTGATCGCGCCGGCCTTGAGCAAGAACAGGAACGCGCCGCTGAAGAACACCCCCACGGTCGGCGTCGCCGCGAACCGACCCACCACGTTCGGCGCGATGCCCGAGTACTTCACGTCGGGCATGTCGAGCATCTGGCCCGCTGGGATGCCCGAACGATCGGCGGTGTAGCGGCGCGCCGCGTAACCGACGCCGAACGCGACCGCGTGCTCACCGAACGGGACGCGGTAGCGGACGCCGGCGGCGTAGTGCTGCTGGTTGATCGGCGCCTCCTTCCCGCCGGTCCCGGGCACGCGGATGCTGACCGCGAACGACTTGTCGTATTCACCGTAGACGCCGATGCCGGCGGCCGGACCCTTCAGGGTCGACATCGCAGCCGGATACGCCTCGACCTCGATACGCGCCGACGGTGCCGCCGTGCCGATCGGGGGAGGACCCGCCGCGCCGCCGCCGCCGTCGTACGTCAGCCCGCGCCGACCGAAGCCCGCGCCGGCGTTGAGCCGGATCGCGACCTGCGTGACCGCGTGCCGCGTCGGCTCCTCGTCGTCGTCTCCGCGGCGCTTTCTCTTCTTCTTCCTGACGGAGCCGGAATCCTCGTCTCCGTCGGTATCCGAGACGCGCTTCTTCGGCTTGTCCTCGTCGTCGACGCGCTTCTTCGGCCTGTCCTCGTCGTCGGACAGCCGCTTCTTCGGCTTGTCCTCGTTGTCGTTGAGGCGCTTCGGCTTGTCCTCGTTGTCGCTGAGGCGCTTCGGCTTGTCGTCGTCGTCCTCTTCCGCCTCGCCGGGTGCGAGCCGCTTCGCGAGCGCCTCGGCGAGGTCGTTGCGGAACTTCGTCGACACGGTCTTGAACCGCAGCTTCAGCTTGCTGCTCTTGATCCCCTTGCCGGAGACGCTGAGCTGGATGCTCTTGTCGTCGCCATCGTCTTCGACCTTGCCCTGGATCAGGATCTCGACATCGAGCTTCGTGCGGAGCTTCTTCGCGTCCTTCTTGTCGAGCGTGCCGGAGAGGTCGAGCTTCTCCATCGCCTTCTTGGTGTCCTTGGGGCCCGTGACCGCGGATGCTTCCTCTTCGGCCGCCTTCGCGACGGCGTTGCCGACCTTGTTACCGGTATCGCCGTCGAGGGGCGCGACGGCCACACTTGGCTTTGCGCGCGCGCTCGACGGCGCCATCACGATCACCGCCGCCGCGATCAGCAGGAGTCGCATCGCATGAGGATAAGCTAGGCGACGAGCGTGCGCATCGGCGACGTGATGTTCTGATGCCGGGCCGTGAGAAGCGTCGCGCCGATGGCGACCGCGGTCTCCGCGTCGTGGGGCACGGTGACCCGGTTCGGGTCGAACATGTCACTGATCATCCGCCGGAAAGCCAGGGTCTGCGAGCTGCCGCCCACGAGGCCGACGACGTCCACGGATGCCGGTGTCCAGCCTGCTCGAGCGAGGCCGGTCTCGATCACCTTCCGCCCCCGCGCCAGGAGCTTGCCCCAGATGCCGGCCGCCCAGCCCTCGTCGATGGTGAACCGAAGATCGCGACGCGCGCCATCCTGGACGTAGGCCTCGGTCATCACGAATGGCACGTCCCGCGAGGTCGAGAGTTGCCGCTTCGCGAGCTCGCAGCGATACACGAGCTCGTTCCACCGGACGAGATCGCGGTGCATGTCGTAGCCAGTCTTGCGCACGATCAGGCCGGCCATCGCCTCGGCGAGCGCGACGTCGAGGTCGTCGCCGCCGAGCCAGTGATCCCCCGCGACCGCGACCGGGGAGAACCGCATGTCCTGCTGGACGACCGCGGACACGTCGAACGTGCCACCGCCGAAATCACAGATCAGGATCCGCCGGTTCAGGTCCTGGCGATGCAGATCGAGCGCGAGCGCGCCGGCGATCGGCTCCGAGACCAGGTCGACGATCTCGAGGTGCGCGATCCTCGCCGCACGCGTCAGGGCATCGCGATAACCGGCCGGCGCCGCGGCGGAGCACGTCATGACCACGCGCTTGATCGTCGCGCCGAACCGCGTCTCCGCCAGATCGCGCACCCGTGCGAGCACCTGGGCCGCGACCTGCTCGGGGGCGAAGTCGCCCGCACCCATCTTCAGGATCACGCGGTCCCCACGCTTCTCGATCGGCGTCGGATGCGATGCGGCCCACTGATCCACCAGCTCCGAGCTCGCGGGCAGGCCGAGCAACCGCTTCACCGAGCGGATCACGCGTGTGGGCTCGCTCAGCGCCTTCATCGCGGCACGGCGGCCCACCTCCGGTGCGCCGCGATCGGGGATGTGGACCACCGACGGAATCACGCGGTCTCCCTGGTCCTGCAACAGCTCGATACGGTCGCCGATCAGGGCGCCGGCACTCGTGGTGCTGGACCCGAAGTCGATCCCGAGCACGACCTCGCGAGACATTGCGTACCTGATGGGTCGTCCGAGACCGCCCCCCGGATAGAGCTGCTCCGGAATGGAGACGATGTAGGTCTGACTATTTTGTTCCAGGATCGTTCCCACCAGGCGCGCAACTCGCGCGACCATAGAGGGGCATGAGCGACCAACCGTATTACCCCGGCCAGCAACCTTCGGCGTTCGACCCCATGACCGGAAAGCCGGTCTACCAGCCGCCACCGGGCTACAGCGCG
>JAYVLW010000409.1:0-3855 GCA_043759315.1 Myxococcales bacterium | reverse complement strand
GGTACGCCTCCGCCGGGCATGGGGCGCCCGATGGCCCCGCCCGCGCCCCCCGCTGCGCCGATGTCCCTTGCCTCATCGATGCCTGCCTCGGGCGGGATGTCGCTCGGGGACTCGCTCGATGACGACATCCTCGGCGGTGCGCCGGCTGCACCTGCGTCGAGTGACGGTTCCAGCGGCTCTGCCGATCCGTACTTCAAGAGCGTGTTCGATCAGTTCGTCGCGCTGAAGAAGAGCTGCGGCGAGCCGACGGCCGGCCTCACCTTCGGGAAGTTCGCCGAGAAGCTCGTCAAGAACCGCGACGATCTGATGGCGAAGACTGGCTGCAAGGAGGTCCGCTTCACGGTCTACGTGAAGGACGGCAAGGCCGCGCTCAAGGCGACGCCCGTCAAGGACGAATAGTCACAGCTGGAGCACGGGCTGGTATGCGAACCAGATGTAGCGCAGCCGCACCCGGGTCCGCTGGGCGCTGATCGCGACCTTCCCGACGGTGGAAGCGAGGTCGGTGACGTCGAAGTGATCCGGCAGCGATGGAAGTCCATCGCGAAACACGGTGCAATCCACCGCCGCCGGCGTGCGCACCATCCGGAACCGGCCGCTCGTCGTGGTCAGCGTCGAAGCATCCTCGACGCTGCTCTGGAGCTTCTCGTCCTCGTCCATCTCGAGATAGACCGGTTTTGGGTGCGCGGCGTCGTGCATGTGCGTTCCGAAGAAGCAGACGTCCCCCCGTTGCTTGTTGTCCGTGGAGAACCCGCGGTGCACGGAGTACACGCCGATCTCGTCGAACGCGCTCGTCTGGCCTCGATCGATGTTGCTCGCGAGCACCTCGTATCCGACGTCGACGAGCACCATCGCAGCCACGTGGTCGCGGATCACGAACGTGCTGAGCCCATCGGTGGTCGCACCGAGCACCAGCGCGCCATTCGCCACGGGATCTCCGCCCGCGACGTCGATTCCGGGTTCGAGCATGTTGAAAGCGAAGAACATGTGCTGCGTGTTGAGCATCGTGTCGTCGGGGTCGCAATCGGCCGGGACTCCGTCGAGGTCGACGTCGGTCGTCGACTGGAACGGGATGTGCGGGCACGGGTCAGCTGCGTTCGTGACGCCGTCGCCGTCCTCGTCGTCGACGTCCACTGCCCCATCGGGTCGAGCACGCTCGAGGCCCCACACCGAATCGCAGCCGCCGAGGGCTGCGAGCAGCGAGATCACGGATGCAGTGCGAACCACACGAACAGCTTATCCTGCCTCGGAGGCGATCAGCTTCTCGCGCAGTCGTTGAGACTCGGCGAGCGCCTGGAGCGTGCTCGGCCGCTTCGCGGGGTCGGCGCTACCGAGGCGATGGAGATGGTCCTGCACTTCTTCGGCGAGCGGTTTTGACACACCGACCAGCACGGAGTCGGGTAGGCGGAAGTCGTCGTCCTTGCGTTGCCCCGACATCAGGGCGCGCTGCCACGGCGTACGG
Organism: Myxococcales bacterium; assembly: GCA_043759315.1. Taxonomy (GTDB): domain Bacteria; phylum Myxococcota_A; class Polyangia; order Haliangiales; family Haliangiaceae; genus JABFXX01. Next base: position 2,396 of record JAYVLW010000409.1, on the reverse strand, counting down.
GCCGTGATGTTCTCGAACAGGACGACCGCGGCCGCGTACACGTCGACCGCGGGCGACAGCTCGCCGCGGCGCTGTTCGGGGGCCATGTAGGCGAGGGTGCCCACCGCCTCCGCGCGCTCGGAGCTGATGCTGCCCGGAACGCCGGTCGCGTCGGGGAGGTGCGCGACGCCGAAGTCGCCGAGCATGACCTCGACACCCGGGAGGTCGACGTCCCGCCGGAACATCAAGTTTGCCGGCTTGAGATCACAGTGGATGATGCCGCGGCGATGCGCGGCGGCGAGCGCCGACAGGATCTGACCGTGGCGTTCGATCGCGCGGCGGAGCGGGCGCGGGCCACGTTCGCGCAGGACGTCCTTCAGGGTGCCACCGGCGGCGAGCTCCATGACGATGCGGCGCGATGCCTCGTCCATGTCGAGCACGGCGACGACGTTCGGGTGGCGCAGCGATGCCATCACGCGAGCCTCGTGGAAGAACCGCGCGAGCGAGTCGGCGCGCTCGGTCCCGGCGAGGTGCGGGTGGAGGAGCTTGACCGCGACCTCGCGATCGAGCTCGGCGTCGCGCGCGAGGTACACGACGCCGGTCGCGCCGCGGCCGAGCTCGCGAACGAGGCGATACCGCGCACCTGCTTGCACGCCGGCGACGTCGCCCGCGGCGATGGTCTCGCCGGCGACCGGCGCCGTGCGGCCCGCGAGCTGCCGGATCCTTTCGAGCCGCACCCGGACGTTCGGATAGTCCACGTCGCGGCCAAGCACGGCCTCGTAGTGGCGGAGCGCGCGCTCGTGATCTCCGCGCTTGCGAGCGTGCTCCGCGAGGAGGTAGTGCGCGCGCAGTGCGTACGCGTCCTCGGCGACCAGGGTCTCGAGGTGCGGCACCGCGGTGGCAAGCTCGCCGCGCTGCTCGTAACGCTCGACGAGGACCGCGCGCAGCGGCGCGCACGCGGCGTGCGGGATCTCCGGCACGCTGAGCAGCTTCTCCATCCACTCGATCGCGAGGCGCTCGTGGCCCGAGGTCCACAGCGTATCCATGCGCTTCAACACGTCGGTGCCGCCGACCTCCGTGCGCCGCCGGCCCTCGGATAGATCCGCGACGAGCTGGGTCAGGTAGACCTCTTCCTCGCTCGCGAGGTGCACGGGCTGCAGCGATGCCGGCGCGCTGATCGCGGGCACCTCGGCCTTCTTGCCGAGCAAGCGTTGCCACCACGTCGCCATGTCAGCCGATATCGATCTCGTCGCCGCCGGCGGTCAGCCGATCATCCCGGATCAGCTGGATACGCACGTCGCCGAGCGGCTCGCCGTTGAACATCACATCCGTGTACGTACCGCGCCCGAGCAACGGGCGCCCGCCCTTGAAGATCAGATCGAAGCCGCAGCCGAGCGGCGCGAGATCGAGGCGCTGGCCATCGTCGCCGGCGATCAGCGCGACGCCACGATCGAGCCCACCCGCGCAGCGCAGGATCAGGACCCCGGCGGCGAGCTCGTAGTCGATCCTGCACTCGTCGCCGAGCCCGAAAGTGCCGGTCCCCGCGAGCGGCACCCGCCCGGCGAGTGGGAGGTCGTGCACGGTCGTGCCGTTGCGCGAGTCGAGGTCGCGTAGCAGGAAGCCCTCGGCTGTGCGTTCGATCTCCGCGTGCTGCCGCGAGACGCCGCCGGCGCGGAGGGTGAGGTCGCACAGCGGATCCCGTCCGAGCACGAGCTTCTCCGCCGCGCAGGCGACGATCAGCGGCTTGCCACGGCGCTTGATCTCGACCTTTCCGCCGGTGATGAGCGCCGTGTCGAGTTGATCGAGGAGGCGGCGGTACTCGCCGGCCGTGGGCGTCGACGCGACCGCGCGTACGAGCTCGGTTCGCGCCTCGTCGCGACGGCCGACGCGCATCGAGGTCTCGTAGTTCGCGTGGGCGTCCGCCTCCTCGCGCATGCGGCTGTTCGATGCGTCGTCCTTCGCGAGCGCGCTCTCCATCTTCTCGACGAGCCCGCCCGACGAGTACGCGTTCGCGGCGCCGAGGTGATCGCCGATCGCCTCGAGCGCCTCGCCGGCGAGCGTGTGGTTCTCGCCGATGACGAGCAGCTCGGCGGCCTCGCGGACGCGCTTCCGGTCGCGCTCGGTGGCCACGCCCTCGGCCTTGACGGCCTCCCACAGCGCCTTGCCGAGGGCCGCCGCCGCCTGCTTCTGCAGCGCGGGGTCATCGCCGGCCCACCGCATCGCATCTCGCAACGCGCCGAGCTCTGCGTTGCGCCCCGCGGCCCGCGCGGCCCGCGCGAGGTGCATCCGCACGGCGCCGGCGTGCTCTCCCGCAAGGGCGTAGCGCTCGGCCGCCAGGTCGACGTTGCCGGCGGCCTCGGCGGCGACCGCGGCGCGGTAGTCGGCGGAGAGCATGCGGCGAAGGAAGCTCACGGCAG
>JAYVLW010000408.1:0-14670 GCA_043759315.1 Myxococcales bacterium | reverse complement strand
ACCAGCGCGAAGCACACCGAGTCGCGGTTCGGCGCGGACTGGAGCTGCGGCTTCGCCGAGCACTTCAGGTCGAACCAGCTGTAGATCTCCCAGCCCTTCATCTGCCTCCCATCGGCCGCGGCCAGGCGGCAGGACAGCGCGAGGATCAGCATCGCAAGCTTCATGATGGGGTTGAACCACGAGAACCGCCGGGTGATTCGTCGCATCGGGGGGTCTTACACAGCTCTTACGCCAGGGCACCGTGTTACTCAGACGACGATGATCCCGCGACGGTACCAGCTCAAGAAGGAGGCGGCCGGCGTGGTGATGAGCGGTCACCCCTGGATCTTCCGCGACACGCTGTCGACCGCGGCGCAGGTGTTCCGCGATGGCGACTGGCTCAAGCTCGTCGATGGCGCGAACAAGACCCTCGGGTTCGGCATCTACGAGGCGGAAGGCGCGATCGCGATCCGCGTGATCCGGCGGGGCGACCACGCGCCGACCGCGACCTGGGTCAAGCAGGTGCTCACCGCCGCACTCGCGAAGCGCAAGGAGCTCGCCACCCAGACCGATGGCGTGCGGCTCGTGCACGGTGAGAGCGATGGCCTGCCCGCGGTGGTGATCGATCGATACGCAGACACGCTCGTCGCCCAGAGCTACTCGCGGGGAGCCGAAGCGCTGACGCGGTATGCGGCGAGTGTGCTCGCGCGCGAGCTCGGCACTCCGAACGTGCTGCTCGTGCCGGCGCATCGGCGTCGCGGCGCGGACATCAAGCCCCGCGTCGTGCGCGGAGCGCCGCCCGAGGTGGGCGCGTTCACCGAGCGCGGCATGACGTTCGCCGTCGACCTGGCGGGCGGGCAGAAGTCGGGCACGTACCTCGATCTTCGCGGCCTGCGCAAGGCAGTCGCCGCGGCGCCGCTCGCCGGTGCACGCGTGCTGAATCTGTTCGCGTACGCGGGGCTCCTCGGCAAGGCCGCCGAGCTCGCGGGTGCCGCGCACATCGTGCAGGTCGACGCGAGCGAGCGCGCGCTCGCGTTCGCGAAGGCGCACCACGTGATCGATCCCGCCAAGCACGAGATGATCGCCGCCGACGTATTCCACTGGCTCCCCGCGCACGTCCCCGCGACCGCCTACGACCTGGTGATCGTCGATCCGCCGGCGATGACGAGCAACAAGCAACAGGTGCCTGCGGTGCTCGCCGGCTACAAGAAGCTGTATCGCGCGGCCGCCCCCCTCGTGCGCCCGGGCGGAGTGCTGGTCGCGGCGTGCTGTACCAGCCGGATCGAGCGGGCGACGTTCGACAAGCTGGTGGCCGAAACCCTCGGTTCGGGGTTCGAGCGCGAGGCCGCGATCGCCCCGGAAGCCGACCATCCGGTCGGGTTCCCGCAGGCCGACTACCTGAAGATCGGCTGGTACCGCAAACGGGGCTGATCCGAGACGGCGACGCCGCACCCCCGTCGCACCGTCGTCGCATGCGACGACGGCCAGTCACTCCCGGGGCCCCTTTGAGAGCCGCTGAGAGCCGCTTCAGCCGACGCGGCCGAGGTCCCGGTAGCGCACGAGGTGCCGCACAGCGCGGCGAAGGACGAGCTCGTCGTGGGTGTTGCGGCCGACCACCTCGAGTAGACGCGCGAGGTTGAAGTGCGCATCGGCCATGGTGGGATCGATCGCGAGCGCACGCTCGTAGGCGTCGATCGCCTCGCTCACCCGCCCCTGATCCTCGACGGCGACGCCGAGATTGAACCAGTAGAGTGCGACCTCGGCGTCCGCGCAGATCGCGAGCCGGTAGTAGCTCTCGCAGGTGGGCAACGCAGCCGGCGCCAGTCCGCGATCGCGCTGATCGTGCAGTACGCGGCCGAGATTGTTATATGCATCCGCGAGGTCGGGGCGACCCGCGAGGGCGCGCTCGTACGCGTCCATCGCGCGCGCGGGATCCACCGCCTCCTGTGCGCAGCCCTCCGCGTACCAGGCGGTCGCACTCGTGCCGCGGCGAAGGCCGCACCGGGGTCCAAGCTCGAAGCGGAGAAGATCGCCCACGTGCCCTACGCTAACCAAGCCGTCTGACATTCGAGAGTCGCAGGGCGTGTTGTAAGATGCGGACGTGGGCGACGCGCACGGCACCACCCTCAGTTTTCACGAGGATGGCAAGAGTGGACGGGTTGGGCCGAGGCCCGAGCCCGTGTTGGTCTTGGTCCTCGAGTGCGGCCGTCCGCGCGCCGGTTCGGTTCGCTATCGGCTGAGCGAGCTCGCCGGAGTCGCGCTCGGCCGCGGCGCCGAGCGCCGAGCCGAGGTCACGGGCAACGAGCTCACGGTCCGCGTTCCGGACAAGTGGATGTCGTCCCGCCATGCGCGCATCGAGCCGAGCTTCGGTCGCTGGGTGCTCACCGACACCGAGTCGAAGAACGGCACGATCGTCGATGGTCACACCACCAAGCGCGCAGTCCTCACCGATGGCTCGCTGATCGAGCTCGGCCACACCTTGTTCGTGTTCTTCGAGCGGCTGCCGATCGAGGCCGAAGCCCCGGCGCTGCTCGAGTTGATGCCGACCGAGGGCGCGCCCGGCACGGTGACGCTGATGCCGTCGTGGCAACACGAGCTGACGCGCCTCAAGCAGATCGCGTCGTCCGAGATCCCGATGCTGATCGAGGGAGAGAGCGGTAGCGGCAAGGAAGTGATCGCGCGGGCGATCCACGGGCTGTCCGGTCGCAAGGGTGCGTTCGTGCCGGTCAACTGCGGAGCGCTCCCCGACAACCTCGTGGAGAGCGAGCTGTTCGGCTACAAGAAGGGCGCCTTCTCCGGCGCGCAGTCGGACCACGATGGCCTGGTCCGCGCCGCGAACGGCGGCACGCTGTTCCTCGACGAGATCGGCGATCTACCGCCCGCGTCGCAAGCCGCGCTGCTGCGCGTTCTCCAGGAGCGCGAGGTCATGCCCGTCGGCGGAACGCGCGCGGTCGAGATCGACCTGCGCGTGGTCGCCGCCACCCATCGCGATCTCGACGACATGGTCGCCGAGGGCTCGTTCCGCCATGATCTCTTTGCGCGCCTCGCCGGGTTCCGTGTCGAGGTTCCTACCCTCAACGATCGCCGCACCGATCTCGGACTGCTGATCGGCGCGCTCCACGCCCGGATGTTCCCCGAGGAGCACCCGGGCTTCGATATCGATGCCGCCCGTCTCCTGCTCCGCTATCCATGGCCGCTCAACGTGCGCGAGCTGGAGCAGGCGCTCGCGACGGCGCAGGTCCTCGCCGGCGTCGAGCCGATCCGCGCCGAGCACCTGCCCGACTCGGTCCGCACCGGCCGCCCGCCGGGTGCGCCGCGCCCCGTCGTGCTCAGCGAGACCGATCAGAAGGTCCGCGATCAGGTCGTCGCCTCGCTCCGCGAACACCAGGGCAACGTCTCCGCGGTCGCGCGCGCCCTCGACAAGGACCGCAAGCAGATCCAGCGCTGGATCAAGCGGTTCAACCTCGACCCAGGCACCTACCGCTAGTCCAGGCGGCGCTGCGTCGTCGCAGCGACGGGGCGTGCGACGTCGCGAACGTAGATATTTCCGGATCGCAGCGAACAGTTTCTGTCGCTTGGTGGTCACACAAGCCGAGCACGGCGCTTGCTTCAGGCAGGTGCTGCTCTCCGCGCAGCCAGTCCTGAGCCTCCCTCTCGCACAGATGTCTTGTGACTGGCTGCGCGGCCGCACTACGTTCGTTAGCTCGCCCTCTGACCGGTAGCGCGATGCGCGAGCCCGAACAGCTGCTTCTCGGCCCACGCCGCGAACCGGCTGGGCCCTCGCCCGAGGAGCCGCCGCCGTGCATCCGCGTGCGCGGGGATCGCCACGACGCTCGCGGGCAGCTGACGGTACAGCGCGCGAAACGCGGCGAGGCCGGCGCGCACCGGTAGCGGCGCGGCCCGCAGACCGAACGCGCGCGACAGGTGCGGCGGCAACAGCGAGGCCGACACGGCCTCGCCGATCCGGCCGAGCGACGGCTGAGCGAGATCCGCCCCCCGGCCGAACAGGAACTGGCCCAGCTCGCGCGCCGACGGCGTGACGTGCAGACGATCCGACGCCAGCATGTCGGCCATGTAACGTGCGTGCGCTTCCCAGCCATCTGGCAACAGCTCGCGCGGGATCCCGAACAGCGCGGCGAAGCGATTGAGCTCCACCATGTAGCGATCTTTGATCTCGACCGGCAGCGGACCATCGAGTCGCTCGCGCACCATGATCGTGGTGTCCGCGAGCGTCGCGTGCACCCAGCGGAGGGCGTCCGCATCGTTGGCGTGATAGCGCGTGCCCGCGGGCCAGCCGCCGATCGGCCCGGTCATCTCGCCGTGGATCCGCGCGTGGATCGCGTGCACGCGACGCGCGGCGATCAGCGCCCCATCGAGCTCGCCGAACACCATCGCGAACACGTTCTTGAACGTGCGCTGGAACCGACCGGCCACGTCGGTGCGCGTCCGCGAGTGATGGTCGATCGCATGCGCGACCATCGGATGAGCGAGCTGCAGCAGCGCCGCCCTCCCGCCACCGATGAACACGCCGAGATCGCCGCCGAGCTGCCATGCGACGGACTCCGGACCGAGGATGCCCGCGCGCGGATCGGCGACGTGTGTGCACAACTCGGACAGCGAGGCCTCGAGTTGGTCACGGGTCACGACGGCCATCCCCGGATCGTCGGCTGGCAGCCGTCTCATCGTCAAGCGACCGTGCGCATGCGTCACATCGCGCGGCGATGACATGGGCCCGGAGCGGAAGTGCCCGCACTGGTCGAGATCGGGCGCGAACTCGTCGGGCACAACGGGTGCACCTGGGTCGGTCGAAGCCATGAAGACCGCGATGAGCACAGCCGGCGGCCCCCTGCCGCTCGACGCGCTGGGGTCGGATGTACTCCCGCCCGGGTCCATGGCCGGGCCGTGGCGCGTCGAACGGGAGCTGGGCCGCGGCGGCATGGGCGCCGTGTACGCGGTCGTTCACGACGAGATCGGAAAGCGCGCCGCGCTGAAGGTCGTCCACCGCCGCCTCTTGACGCCTGCCTTCAACGTCGAGCGCGTGATGCTCGAAGCGAAGGTCGTCAACACGGTCGGCCACCCGAACATCGTGGACATCTTCGAGACCGGCTCGCTGCCCGACGGCCGCCCGTACATCGTGATGGAGCGGCTCGAAGGGCAGCCGCTCAGCTCCTGCGCCGACGCGGGCAAGATTCTCCCCGACCGCGTGATCGCCATCCTCCTCCAGTGTTGCGACGCCCTGATCGCGGCGCACGCCGCGAACGTCGTCCACCGCGACCTCAAGCTCGACAACGTGTTCCTCGTCGATAACGCCGAGGACTCGCAGTCGCCCAAGGTGAAGGTGCTCGACTGGGGCATCGCGAAGGTCATCAACTGCGACGTCCGCCACACGATCGAAGGCCAGCTCGTCGGTACCCCCCAGTACCTCTCCCCGGAGCAGGCGCGCGGCGCGAACGTGACCGCCCAGAGCGACGTCTATTCGCTCGGCGTGATGGCATACGAGCTGTTCCTCGAGCAGCTGCCGTTCGAGGCGGAGACCGCCGCCGAGGTCATGGTGATGCACCTCAAGGCCATCCCGCCGGCGCCGCGCGAGATGTGGCCGGAGATTCCGGGGCAGCTCGAGGAGCTCCTCCTGCGCATGCTCGCGAAGCAGCCGGAGAACCGCCCGACCATGCGCGAGGTCGCGCGCCACCTCGAGGAGGTCCGCGCGGAGCTCCACCGCCGCCGCCAGTCGATGGTCGGCCAGTCGCTCGAGGTCATCGCGATCGCACGCCCGTCGACGATCATCCGCCCGCCCTCGGCCGGACTCGCGCCGACGTTGCAGTCGGATTCGGGCCGCTGGAGCCCGGAGCCGCGCACGAAGCGGTGGCAGTGGGCCGTGGGTGCGAGCGCGCTGTTCCTCGCCGCGCTGATGTTCATCGTCACCCGCTCGGGGGAGACGCGCGAGGCAAACGCCGCCACGAATCCCACGCCGCCACACGGGCTCGCGACCGCCGAGGTCAGGCAGCCGCCCCAGACCATCGCGGCGCGGGAGCAACCGACGCCGCGCGCGGGCGAGACCACCGACGTTGCCCCGAGGGCGATGCCGGCCGCCACCGTGACAGGCGAGCTGCTCCGGCGCCCGCTGTCCCGCACCAGCCCGAATCGTCGCCCGCCAACCCGCAAGGCCACGGCCACGGCCGCGCCGCGCCCCGCTGGTGCCCCCATCGACCCCAACGGCACGATCGACCCCTACCGGTGAAGATCCACGCGCTCATCATCGCCGCCGCACTCGCGGTGGCCCCCCGGGTCGCTTCGGCGGAAGAGCCGATGGCGCCCGACGTGATTCCGCCGAAGGCGCGCGCGCTCGCGGTCCAAGGCCGTGCCTTCCACGACACCGGCGACTACGGCAACGCCATCATCGCGTTCAAGGAGGCCTACGTGATGGCCCCCAGCGCGGGCCTGCTGTTCAACCTCGCGCAGGCGTACCGGCTCGCCGGCAACTGCGACGACGCCGCGCTGATGTACCGGCGCTACATCGCGACCGGTCCGAGCGTCGAAGGCAGGACCATCGCCCTTGGCCACCTCGCCACGGTCGAGCGGTGCACGCACAAGGCGGCGCTTGGGATTCCGCAGGATGGCGGCGCCCCCGTGGTCATCAAGACCGACCGCGCAAGCGGCTCGCTGTTCGCGACAGCACCGCGGGCGAGGCGCGGGGCGCTGCAGAAGACCGCCGGCCTCGGCCTCGTGATCGGGGGCGGAGTCGCGCTCGCCGTCGCCACCTACTACGGGGTGGAGGCCCACAACGCCGCGGTCGACGTCGAGACCGGCTACGCGATGGGCGCGAAGTGGAAGGACCTGGCGGACACCGATGCGCGCGGCGAGCACGCCGCGACCTATGCGAAGGTGTTCGGAATCGGCGGTGGCGTCGCGGTCGCCGGCGGCGTCGCGTTGTACCTGCTCGGTCGACACACGGAGCAGAGCGTACCGATCGCGATCGCTCCCTCGAAGCAGGGCGCCACCGTGAGCGCGGCATGGCGGTTCTGAACCTCGCGGCAGCGTTGCTCGCGCTGGGAGCGTGCTACGCGCCGGAGCTGCGCGACTGCGCGGTGACGTGTGCGAGCAATGATGACTGCGCCCCGGGGCAAACCTGCGGCACCGACCGCTGGTGTACCGGGCCGGCGAGCTCCGGTCCCTGCGACAGCATCGAGGAGGCTCCGCTTGTCGACGCGGCGGTCGCAACCGATGCAGCGGCGAGCGCCATCGATGCGAGCGTGGATGCGACGCCGCCCGGGATGGTGCAGCTCGTCGTCAAGATCAGCGGTCACGGCGTGGTGACGATCGCGGGCACGGGAACCTGCACCGACGCCGCGCCCGGCCACCAGTGCACGTTCGCGGTGCCCTCCGGCCTCCCGCGCCAGCTCGTCGCGACCGGGACGGCCGGCCACGACTTCGACAAGTGGCTGGACGCCTGCCTCGGTCAAGGCGCGACGTGCGGGCTGTCCCTGGTCGCTGCGACCACGACGGCGCAGGCGAAGTTCACCCCGAGCAACCAGGACTGATGAAGCACTTGATTCGCCTCCACCAGCTCCTCCTGATCATCACGATCCTGTCGGGGTGCTACGCACCGGATCTGCGCGACTGCACGGTCACCTGCAGCGGCGCCAAGGACTGCGCGAACGGCCAGCTGTGTGGCACCGACGGCTACTGCGCGGCAGAAGGCATCGCGGGCTCGTGCGGCGACGCGGTCGATGCCGCGGTCGACGCGCCGGAGAGCGTGATGCTCCGCGTGACCGTGTCGGGCAGCGGCCACGTCGACGTCCCCGGCGCGGGGACCTGCGGCAAGAGCGGCCCGCCCGACTGCGTGATGCAGGTCCCGAAGAACGCGCAGGTCGTCGTCAAGGCGATCGCCGACGACAACGAGAAGCCGTTCGAGAAGTGGACGTCGGTGACGTGCGCGGGGCAGAGCGCCACCTGCACGTTCACGGCGACCGTCGCGACCACCGTCGCGGCGAAGTTCCGCTGAGGCCGCGGCGCGGCCTGCGGGCGCACGTGCTGGCGCGACACGGCCGCGCGGCGACGCGCAGGATGGCGCCGGGAACCGAGATGTTCCGTCAGCCAGATCCTGGTCCGCGGCGTGCAACTGACGTCGCGCATGGCAACCGCGATCACCGTCGCACTCGCACCGGCCGCCGTGCCGCGCCACAAGCGCGCGACCAGGACGCGACGAGCACGCGCCGCGACGCTGGCACCGGGCGAACGCGCCGGCGTGTGGAAGGTCGAGCGCGAGCTCGGTCGTGGTGGCATGGCTTCCGTGTATGCCGTCACGCATACGAGGTTCGGCAAGCGTGCGGCGCTCAAGCTCGCGCATCGCGCCGTCCTCGGGCCGCAGTTCACCGCCGAGACGTTTCTGCGCGAGGCCCGGATCGTCAACCTCGTCCAGCACCCCTGCGTGCCCGACGTATTCGCGACGGGGACCTTCGACGGCCGCCCGTACCTCGTGATGGAGCGGCTCGCCGGCGAGACCCTCGGTGATCGACTCGACCGGGGACCGATGGCGAAGGTCGCCTCGATCGACGTCATGCTCGAGCTCTGCGGGGTCCTCGCGACCGCCCACGCGGCAGGCGTGGTGCACCGCGACCTCAAGCTCGACAACATCTTCCTGCTCGACGCGCCGTGCGCGGACAACCACCGCCTCAAGCTCGTCGATTGGGGCGTCGCCCACGTGATCGGCGAGGATGATCCACTGCGCGGCATGATCGCCGGCACGCTGACCTACGTCGCCCCCGAGCAGGTGCGCGGAGAGGTGCTGACACCCGCCGCCGACGTCTACGCACTCGCGGTGCTCGCGTACCAGCTGCTGTTCGGCTGCCCGCCGTTCGTCGCCCGCGATGATCTCGCGCTGATCAAGCTCCACCTGCACGAGACCCCGCCCGCGCCGACCGCCCTGTGGTGCGAGACCCCGCGCGCGCTGTCGCGCCTCCTCCTCGGGATGCTCGCGAAGGACCCGGCAAAGCGGCCCGCCCTGTCCGAGGCCGTGCGCGTGCTCACCGAGATGCGTGCGGTGTTCAGCGCTGCACCGCCGACGCGACCGTTGCTCGAGATCCCATCACACCCTCCCTGCGATGCGCTCGGTCGCCCCGCCCTGCGCCTGACCGCGAGGGGCAAGAAGCTGATCGGTGCGTCGCTCGGCCTCCTCGTCGCGCTGTCGACGCTCGCCGGGTGGATGTAGCTCCCGGACGATCCTTACCGCTTGATGCCGATGACCAGGCCGTCGGGAGTCGGCGCGCACACCGAGTCGCACGAGTGTGCGACCAGCTCGTGGAACGCGCGCATCGCCTTGCCGCGATCCGAGTCCTCCATCAACTCGCCGAACAGGTACGCGTTGTCACCGAGCACGAGGCCGCCCTTCCGCAGGTGATCGACCGCCCACCGGCCGTAGACGTGGTAGTTGACCTTGTCCGCATCGATGAACACGGCGTCGAACGGCGCCTTGTCGACGAGCATCGGCAGCACGTCGACGCCCGCGCCGACCACCACGGTGACCTTGTCGGAGACGCCCGCCGCGGCGAGGTTACCGCGGGCAACCGTCGCGTGCTTCTCCTCGTACTCGACCGACCAGATGTGACCATCTGCCGGCAGCGCGCGCGCCATGTGGATCGCAGAGTAGCCGACCAGGGTGCCGACCTCGACCACCTTCTTCGCGTTCGCGAGCCGCAACAGGAGATGGATCAGCTTGCCGTCGCTGGGACCGACCTGGATCGCGGGGATGCCTGCAGGCACCGCGAACGCGCGGGCGAGGCCCTCGTCGTGCGCGACGTGCGTGCTGTTCACGTACTCGAGGATCGCCTTCGTGGCGTAGCGGTCGCCGGCGCGCGAGTCGTTGTCTGCCATCCGGGAACGTTATCATCCGGCCCCACGCTGGGGCGGGCTAGTACTTTGGAACGGACGGATCGACGTCCTTCGACCACGCGTCGATGCCGCCCGCGAGGTTGTACAGGTTCGTGAAGCCTTCCTTGAGGAAGTGCTGGGCGGCCGCGGCGCTGCGCGTGCCGTGGTGGCAGTAGAACGCGAGCGGCGTGTCCTTGGGCATGGCTTCGATCTGCGCCATCGCGGCGTCGTCGAGCAGCTTCGTGTCCTTGATCACCGCCACGGCGCGCTCCTTCTCGGTGCGCACGTCCCACAGCTGAACCTTGCCGTCGGCGAGGAGCTTGTGCAGGGTCTTCGCGTCGATCTGCTTGACCATCGCCGGGCGATTCGGGTTCTCGATCTTGAAGCCGCCACCATCGGCGCCCTCGAGGAAGTCGATCGACACGCCGGCCGCGCGGCCCGCGCTCGCCCGATCGAGCTGCACGGTGACGCCGTTGCTCTCGATCGTCACGTGGCTCGCTTCCTTCGGTCCCAGGTCGAGCTGGTGCTCCCAGCCGGGGGTGATCGTCAGATGGATGACATCGCCGGCGCCGCCGTCCTTGAGCGCCGTCGACAGCTCGGAGGCCGCGCGCGGCGTGACCGTCAGCGTCGGGACCTTCGCGGGGGCGACGAGATCACCGAGCTTCTTCTCGAGCTCGCCGGCCTCGTGCATCTGGCGCACGATATCGGCGCCGCCGACGAACTCACCCTTGATGAACAGCTGCGGGAACGTCGGCCAGTCCGAGTACTCCTTCATGCCCGTCCGGACCTCCACGTCGCTGAGGATGTTGACGGTGGCGTACTTGGGTACCAAGGTGTTGAGGATGTTCACGACAGACGCGGAGAACCCGCACTGCGGGAAGCTCCTCGTGCCCTTCATGAACAGCACCACCGGATCCGACTGGACGAGGGAATCGATCTTCTTCTTGATGCTCGGGTCGAGGGTCATGGAGTTGCACCGTGTCTAGCACGATCGGGGAGGCGCCGAGACTGGTAGTTCGGGCGGTTCCGTCGGTTAGCGACCTCCCGGCCGCCGCCTGGGATGCCCTCGATCACGGCCCCTCGCCGTTCCTCCGCCACGGGTTTCTCCGTGCTCTCGAGGAATCCGGCTCGATCGACGCCATCAACTCGAAGAAGCGCACGCACCGCTCCGGGTGGTCCTCGGTCTACCTCCTCGCCGAGCTCGACGGCCGCCTCGTCGGCGCCGTGCCCGCCTTCATCAAGGCCCACAGCTTTGGCGAGTACATCTTCGACTGGGGCTGGGCGAACGCGGCCCAGCGCGCCGGCCTCCCGTACTACCCGAAGCTCGTGATCGCCGCGCCGGCGACCCCCGCGACCGGCAACCGCATCCTCCTCGCACGCGATCTCGGCCCGCTCGCGAACCCGATCCGCGAGGCCCTGATCGGCGCCGTCCGCTCGATCGCGGAGGACACCGGCTGCTCGTCGATCCACTGGCTGTTCTGCACCCGCGAGGAGCAAGCCCAGCTCGAGACCCTCGGCTTCTTCCCGCGCGCCAGCCACCAGTTCCACTGGCACAACCCGGGCTACACGACGTTCGACGACTTCCTTGGCGCGCTCACCTCGCGCAAGCGCAAGCAGCTCCGGAAGGAGCGCGCGAAGGCGCAGGCTGCGATCGGCGCGCTGCGCTGGCTCCCCGGCCGCGAGCTCGACGAGCGGGCCCTGGACGATCTCGATCGGTTCTACCGCCAGACGACCGACAACCACGGCGGTCGCGACTACCTGCGCCCGCGCTTCTTCCACATCCTCGCCGAGTCCCTCCCCGACGCCATGCAGATGGTCGAGGTCACGCGCGATGGCAAGCGCGTCGCTGGCGCGTTGTTCCTCGAGACCGACCGGGCGCTCTACGGTCGGTACTGGGGCACCGACGTCCACATCGATCTCCTCCACTTCGAGACCGCGTACTACGCGGGGATCGACCGCGCGATCACGAACAAGCTCCCTCTGTTCGAGGCCGGCGCGCAGGGCGAGCACAAGCTGCTTCGCGGCTTCGCACCGTCGCCGACGTACTCGGCGCACTGGATCCGGCATCCGGGGCTGTCGGCCGCGATCGAGGACCACACGCAACGCGAGGCGGCGGCGATGGCGAGCGAGCTCGCTGAGATGGCAAAGCTCGGGCCCTATCGGATGGCGGGCGGCGAGGAGTAGGGGACGAGCCCCAGGAGGGCGCCTCCCCGGCTCGATTGGCGCTTGATCGGCGGCCCCGCGACCGGCATGGTCCGCGGCAGATGCGCGCCCTCGCCCTCGGTACCGCCCTCCTCCTCGTGGCCTGCGGCGATGACGCCACGCCCCCACCCGATGCGGCCCCGACTGCGCCGGCGGCGAACCCCGCGCGCGGGATCTCCGCGACCGAGCTCGCGTTCGATGTGAGCACGTTCGCCGCCAGCGCGAAGCTCACCTTCGAGCCAAGCACGGCCGCGGGCGCCACCCTCGAGGTCGGCGACCTCGTGATCGACTCGATCACCCTCGACGGCGCCGCCGTGCTGTCCCAGGCCGACACGACCAGGAAGACCATCGACCTCGGCATCGACGCGAGTGAGGCGCCGATCACCGTCGAGATCGCGTTCCACTACAAGAACCACCCGGGCTTCACCGGCGCGAACGCGAACGGCTTCACCCTGCTGTGGCCGTACTACTGCGGCAACCTGTTCCCGTGCCACAGCCAGCCGAGCGACGGCACGGCGATGACGCTCGCGCTCACCGGCGTCCCGGCCGGCAAGGTCGCGGTGTACCCGACGATGATCACCGAAGCGCCCTCGTACCAGGTCGCGTGGAGCATCGACGCGTATACCGAGCTGCCGATCGGCACGACGAGCGCGGGCACGCAGATCTCGGCGTGGTACCGCCCCACCGAGCTCGCGGCCGCGCAGGCCGGTACGGCGAACCTGGTCGCCGCGTTCAACTGGTTCGAGACGACGATCGGCCCCTACCGGTTCGGCAACAAGGTCGCGACCGTGTCGGTGAAGTGGGGTCCCGGCCAGTACGGCGGCATGGAGCACCACCCGATGTGGCACGTGTCGACGAGCGCGCTCGGCGACGAGGAGACGAACGTCCACGAGGCCGCGCACGGCTGGTTCGGCGACGGGATCCGCATCGAGTGCTGGGAGGACTTCGTGCTGTCCGAGGGCGCGGTGAGCTACCTCGCCGGCCGGGCGCTCGACGTGGTCGCACCGACCGAAGGCGCCGGCGTGTGGAGCGGCTACGCGACCGAGCTCTCCGGCATCCCCGGCACCGCGAAGGTGTGGCCGCAGAGCTGCAACTCGATCGACATCCTCAAGGACAACTTGTTCTCGAACGCGCCCTACATGCGCGGCGCGTTCTTCTATCGCGCTGTCGCGCTCAAGGTCGGCGCCACGAAGCTCGACGAGGCGCTGCACTCGTTCTACATGGCGCACGCGGGCAAGGCGGCACACATGGCCGACATGCTCGACACGATCAAGGCTGTCACCGGCTACGATCCGACGACGTGCGCGGACATGTGGCTCAAGTCGACGACCAAGCCCACCCCGAACGTCGCCTGCCCGTAATCACGGCGCGGGTGGCGTCGCGGGCGTGTCGACGCGCGTGGCCGTCATCGTGTGATCACCAAGCGCGAACACGAGCCGCGCGACGCGCTCCCCTTCCTTCTGGAAGATCGCGGCGGCCTGCAGTGGCTCGATGAAGAACTCGTGATCCGACAGCGGTGACATCCGGTGCTTCGGCTCGCCCGGACCCTCGATGTAGAGCCGCTTACCACCGACGGTGACGGTCAGCTTCGTCCCCGAGAAGTCGTAGGTCCCCGCGAGCGGGACGAGCTGCTCGGGCGTGGGGAACTTCGCCGCCACCGGCGGGGTGCCGTCGAGGACCTTGTACATGGTGTCGGCGAGCCGATCGAGGAGCGAGGTCGAGGTCGAAGCGAGGATCACCACCCCGCGCCGGGTCTTCACGTCGAAGCCGATGAAGCAGTGGTACCCGCCGGTGCCACCGTTGTGCCAGTAGCGCCCGTCGGCGTCGACCTGCCAGCCGAGGCCCGTGTTCGGGCCGCCCTCCCCTGCGAGTTGATCCTCCTGCGTGAGGCGCATCGGCGCGCGCAAGACCGCCTTGCTGCCCGCATAGGCGTCGAGCTCCGCGTCGATCAGGCGGAGCTGATCGCGCGCATCGGAGACGAGGCCGCCGGCCCCCGCGAGCGCGTCGAACGTCCACGGTGGTTCCGGCTGCAGATCTTCGTCGGTGCCGGGCGCGCGACGCGAGTCCGTGCCCGCGGGAAACCCGACGAAGGTATCGGTGAGACCGAGCGGCGTCAGGATGCGCTCGCGCAGCACCGTCGCGTAGCCGCCCCCGAGCTTGTGCCCGAGCAGGTGGCCGAGCAGCCCCGCACCATAGTTCGAGTACACGATGCGGGTGCCGGGAGGCGCCTCGAGCGACGTGGCGACGAGATCACGGTACAGCGCGTCCTCTCCATAGCCGCCGTACGGATCGGCCTTCTGCTCCTGGGTCAGGCTAGGCGGGAGGCGCGGCAGCCCAGATGCGTGGAGCGCGAGGTGCTTCAGCGTGATCGCGATCTTGTCCTTGGTCGGCACGGTGATCCCCGGCGGGACGAGCTCGGCGACCGGCGTATCGAGCTGGACCTCGCGTCGCTGGACCGCATCCGCGAGCAGCAGCGACGTGTAGACCTTCGTGATCGAGCCGATCTCGTAGAGGGTCGTCCCGTCGGGGCGCTTGCCATCGGGGCCGGCGCCGAAGCCGTAGATCTCGAGCTTGCCGCTGTCGTAGAGGCCGACCACCAGGCCGTTGACCACCTCGGCATCG
>JAYVLW010000407.1:0-2860 GCA_043759315.1 Myxococcales bacterium | reverse complement strand
TGGCTCGGCGTCCAATCGCGCAAGCGCCGCTTGCGCAATTACCGACCTCAATGGCCAGTCACGGAAGTCCCACGACGGCAGTCGGGACGCCGCTCATGCCGCCGACCATACCGTTGCCGAGTTGCCCGTTCGAATTTCCGCCCCAGCACAGGATACTGCCGTTCTGAGTCGCGCAGACATGACGACTCGTTCGTGCACTGATCTGCGAGACGTTCGTCAACGGAAGATCGTACGGCACGAGGTACATAGCGGTCGTGGAGCCATCGCCGACAGCGCCCTGGGCGTTGAGGCCCCAGCACGAGACCCGACCCGTCGACCGCAGCGCACACGTCGACTGCGAGAGACCTACGACCGATACGGCGTCCGTGAGGTTCATCACCGGCGCTGCGGTGCCACGCGAAGTCTGTGTTCCATCGCCTAGCTCGCCGCTGTCGCCGCGCCCCCAGCACTCGACCTGGCCGCTCCGAAGCCCGCACGTGTGGTTGTCGCCGGCCGCGATCTGCGTGTAAGGGCCGAGCGGACCGGCGATGGGCGTCGAGCTCGCGGTCATCGTTCCGTCGCCGAGCTGGAAGTTGCTATTGGAACCCCAGCAGGTGACAGCGCCCGTCGTGAGCAGGACGCACATATGATCGTCGCCGGCAGCGACGTCGATCGCCGGGCCGAGGCTGGACACGGTGGCGAACGTGGACGCGTTGTTGGTCACGCCTCTGCCGAGCAGGTTCGCCTTACCCGCACACGCAACCGTGTGGTCCCGGCGCAGCAAGCACGATGCGAAATAGCCGAGCGAGATCTCGGCGATGTTGTTCTCGCCGATCATCGGTTGCGGCGTCGAAACGACCCCGACCGAGCCGACGCCGAGCTGGCCGAGGCTGTTGGTGCCCCAGCAGATCGCGCGGTGATCTTCGAGCATGCCACACGACCCGCCGTCCGCAGTTTCGAGAGCGGCGATGCGCAGGCTCGTGGCGACCCTGCCGGGCACGCCCGTGTGGGTCGTGGTGTCGCCGTTACCCTTGTTCTCGGCCACACCCCAGCACCAGACATCGCCGGAACCGAGGAGCACACACGTACCGAGACCACCGGCCGCACTCTGCACGACCGACCTCGGTGGCGCATCGATCGTGCTCGCATCACCATCGCCCGACGTGCTCAGCGAATCGAAATCGATGCGCCCACACCCCCCCAGGAGGAGCGAGACGAGCGGCGACAGCGCTGCGATCTTCATTCCAGACTAACATCGTACATGGGCCGCCGGGTGGGGGCACAGCACTCCGAACAGGTCGCGGACCTCGATCTCGCCATGACACGCCACCTCTACCTGCTCGCGGCAGCGGCCACGGACAACACGTTCGTGCACGCACGCCTTGACGATCGCGCCGTGTGGGTCGGGAAGTGCATCCACTGCAACAGCAAGCTCGTCGTCGGCGACGATGGCCGCTCCCTCGGCGAAGCGACGCTCGAGCACATCGTTCCCCAGGGCCGCGGCGGCACCAATGACGTGAGGAACCTCGCGGTCGCGTGCGGTGCCTGCAATCGCGAGAAGGGCAAGCGCCACGATCACAAGCGCGGCGAGCGGCTCGGCGACGTGATCGCGACGCTTCAGGCGCGACGCGCCGAGCGATGGCGTGACCCCGACGCGGTCGGTATGGCGGTGCGCCTGGCGCCCGTGCTGCGCTCCGGCGGCGGTTGACTTCGACATCCGAGCAGGGTGCACCCGGCTCAGCCCATACGCCCAGCCACTGGTTTGCGGCGGTGGGATCTCGATCCCGAAGTTCGCCGCGGGCGTCGCGACCCATTCGGCAATCATCACGACTCCGGCGGGCGTGAAGGCACCACATTGTGCAGCACCGCCTCCCGTCCGCGGGAGTAGCGCTGGCTAGATCGGGTGCACGGTGAACACGCCGACACCGTCGTAGCTGACATCGTCGGGCGGCAGCGTGCCGCGGCCCTCGGTGTCGATCACGCTGCCCTCGTTGACATACGGATCGAGGTTCACCGAGTCCTCGACCGCGAACTTCATCGTGGTCACGGTGCCGGGCGCATTGATGTGCGCGATCTCCACGCGCGGGAGGCTCGAGCCACTCTTGCTGCTCTTCACGAACACGTGGATCTCCTCGACGAAGCTCCAGTCATCGCTGTCGCCGGCGGGCTTCGACGCGGCGGTGATCGACAGCTCCAGCGACGCCAGCGTGACGCTGTCGATCGGCCCGGTCGTCTGCGCGCGGATCTTCGCCGAGAGGTCGAGGTCGAGCGGCAGCGGGAACAGGACCTGGAGCGGACCGGGGATCGGTGAGCCCGTGACCTTCTGTTCGGGGATGGGCTGCTCGAGATCGAAATCGGCGACCCCGCTGCATGCTGAGAGCGAAGCGAGTAGGAGGCAGTGGAAACGGTACATCCGATCACCATACGGCGCGCCCGGGGTAGCCGGTCGTAAGGCGGTGGTGAGGTAAGCTCGGGGAGTGGTGGCCGCGATCACACTGGCGTGGCGAGCGGGCAAAGCCGCGTGGCCCGATGTCGTGCTCGACGAGGACCGGTTCGCCGCGCATGCCGCGGGACTCGATCCCGAGGCGACCGACCGCTACCCGGCGGACGTCTACCTCGCCGCCGCCTGCCTCGCGCACGATCCCGCCGCGATCGCCGCGTTCGATCGCGACGTGCTCTCGGCCGCGCGGGTCTCGATCGCCGCCATCGACGCGAGCGCCACGTTCGTCGACGAGGTCGTGCAGCGGGTCCGCACGAGCCTCGTCGTCGGAGACGATGGTACGCCCAAGCTGCGGAGCTATGCCGGGCGAGGTCCGCTGCGCGCGTGGGTGGGCATCACGGGCGCGCGCGCCGCGCTGATGATGCTGCGCTCGCAGCGGCG
>JAYVLW010000406.1:0-4845 GCA_043759315.1 Myxococcales bacterium | reverse complement strand
GCGATCGTGGTCACCGGCATTCGGTCGAGCCACGCCGCCGCGTGGGTCACGGTCGACGCACGGATCGGTCGCGGGACCGGAGCGCTGAGCGCGACCCTCGAAGCGCACGACGTGCCGGTCGCCGCGGCGGATGCGCGCTACCGCGGGACGGTCACCGCGGCCCTCGCCCTCACGCGAACGCGCGGCCGGTGGTCGGGCGAGGGCATGGTCAGCGGCACCGGGCTGCAGGTGCGCGACGACATCGCTCCGATCGCGGCAGCGGGCACGATCGGGGTCGAGGGCCGGCGGGTCGCGGTGGCGCTCAACGCGACCAGCCCCGAGCTCGGTGGTGCGCGTGTAGGGCTCGAGGTCGAGGGGCCCGCGGATGTTCTCGACGTGGATGGCTGGATGCGAGTCGCGCGTACCGATCTGCACGTCGTGACGGTCGGGCTCGATCGCGTGGATGTCGCGGCGGTGTCGAAGGGGCGGACGGCGGGGACGCTCGACGGGACGCTGCAGATCCGGGAGGGCGTGCCGACTGGCACGCTGCTCGTGCGGGGCGTGCCGACGCCGGCGGGGAGCGCGGACGCGGACCTGACACTCGCGCTGACCGACGTCGGCTTCGTCGACGCGAAGGCAACGGCGAACGTGGGCGCGGTCGGCGCCGCCACGCTGGGGACACGCCTCGCGATCCCCGACCATCCGTTCGATCCGGCGGCATGGCGCGCCCTCGGCACGCGGGTCGTGCACAGCGCGACCGCCGAGGCGAAGGACATCGTGATCGATCCGAAGCTCCTCGCCGCGTTCGAGGTCGATGCTCCGTACCGCGGCATGGCGAGCGTGAACCTCGAGCTGGGCCCCGGTGCGTCGTCGGCGACACTCGGCCTCGACGTCCGCGACATCACCGGTGGGCCACTGGCGCGCAGCCTGGACGTGCACGTCGGCGCCACCGCCGATGCGAACGGTACGCGTGGCTCGCTGCGCGTTGGCTCCGGGATCACGACGCTCGCGACCGTCGACGATGCGGCGACGCCGGTCACGCTCGCGCGCTGGATCTCCGACGCGCGCTCCGCGCTGACCGCGCCGCTCGCGGGCACGCTCGTCATCGGCAAGGTCGACGCGACCACCGCGCTCGCGATCGTCGGCCGCACGGACGTCACCGGCGGCAGTGTCGAGGGGCGGATCAAGGGCGGTGGCACGCTCGGCACGCCGACCGCCGTGGGGACGGTCGACCTCGCGAACATCACCGTGGTGCGCCGGTTCACATCGAAGCCACCTCCCGCACTCACCGCGCTCCATGTCGACGCGAGCTGGGGCGGGGCGAGCGGCCACGTCCGCATCACGGGCGACGAGGAGGGCAAGGGCAGCCTGCTCGTCGATGCGCGCGGCAACCCGTCCGATCCGACGACGGTGTTCGGCATGATCGAGATCAAGAAGTTCGATCTGTCGCCGGTCGTGGTGTTCCTGCCGGGGCCGCTCGCGGGTGCGGCGGGCACGCTGGAGGCGGATCTCCGGTTGCGAGGCGTGGATCCGTCGCTCGGGACCGTCCGCGGCACACTGACGTTGACCGACGGGATGGTGCCGATCGCGCCGGCGATCGGCACGATGCGGAATGCGGCAGTCACGCTCTCGATCGCGGATGCCGGCATCACCGCGAAGCTCACCGGGAGGCTCGGCGCAGGCTCGATCACGTTGACCGCCACGGCCGATCCGGCGGGCATCGAGACGGTGGTCGATGCGACGCTGTCGAAGGTGTCGCCGATCGGAGCGCTGCAGCCGATTCTCGATGCGACGGTGCACGGGAAGCTCCGTCGCAGCGGCCTGGCATGGGCAGGCACGGCGACGATCTCCAGGGCGTCGGTCGAGGTTCCGTCGGAGAACAGCCACGAGCTCCTCGACTCCGCCGTGCCCGCGGACCTGATCTTCGTCGATCTCCCGATCCCGCGCCTGCCACTTGGCGCGCGTGCGCCGCAGCGGCCGTTCCTCGTGCTCGACGTCGATCTCGAGCCCACCCGGATCACGGTGCCCGAGTTCGCGGTCGACGCGGTCGCAGGCGGCAAGGTCACGGTGTCGGTGGGCGAGACGGTCGGTCTCGATGGCAAGATCGTCATCGAGCGCGGCAACGCGGATCTGTTCGGCCACCGTTATCGCGTGGATCTCGGCCAGCTCGCGTTCGATGGAACTACCGATGGCCTGCTCGATCTCAAGCTCGCGCACGACTTCCCCGACGTCACGATGTTCGTACGCTTCGCGGGACGCCTCAGCGAGCTGAGCGGTCAGGAGCCAGAGTTCTCGAGTCAGCCCGGCGTGTACACGCCCGGCCAGCTCCTCGGGTTCTTCCTCGGCGGCGAGCCGGGTGGCGATCCGTCGAAGCAGACCCGCGAGGCGGCGGTCGGCTTCGGCGCGGCGCTCGCTTCGAGCCGGATCGGCAAGAAGCTCAAGAAGTACCTCCCGATCAACATCGACGTGCTGCGCTGCGACCCGGGCGCCACCTCGAGCAGCGCGTCGTGCACGCTCGGCACCTGGGTCACGCGGAAGGTGTTCCTGTCGTACAAGCAGCGGCTCGAGGGCCGCTACGACGAGAACAGCTACGAGGGCGCGGTCGAGTGGCACTTCCTCCCGAGCTGGGAGCTCGACCTCTCGGGCGGCGACCGCAACTACTACGGCGGTGACGTGCTGTGGCGGCGCCGCTGGTGACATGATGCGCGCATGCGCGTGGTGTTGCTTCTGATCCTCGCAGCGTGCAGCGGACCGAGCGCCACGCCGCGACCTCCGATGCCCGCGCCGGCAGCGCCCACCGAGCTGCGCGCGCCCGCATCGTTCGACGTGATCGCGGACCGCGGCGCGCGGTCGCAGGCGATGTTCGAGGAGATCGGGCGCGTGCTCACCCATCCGCGCTGCGTCAACTGCCACCCGGCCGACGATTCGCCGCGCCAGGGCGAGCTGCACGCGATGCACGACCCGCCGGTGCTGCGTGGTGCGGGCGGTCGCGGGGTGCCGGCGTTGCCGTGCGCGGGCTGCCATCAGGACCGCAACGTGGAGCTCGCGCGCGTGCCCGGCGCGGCCGACTGGCACCTCGCCCCACCGCAGATGGTGTGGCTCGATCGCAGCGTCGGCACGATCTGCGCACAGCTCGTCGATCCGCAGCGGAACGGTGGCAAGACGCTCGCGCAGATCCACGACCACCTCGCGCACGACGGGTTCGTCGCGTGGGGCTGGGCTCCGGGCTCGGGCCGCGTGCCTGCTCCGGGGACGCAGGCGCAGCTCGCGGCGCTGTTCCAGGCCTGGATCGACACGGGCGCCGTGTGCCCGCAGGAGGCGGTGAAATGATCAAGCTGACCATCAACGGCACGCCGCGAGAGATCGATGCCGAGCCCGACATGCCGGTGCTGTGGGTGCTGCGCGATCTGCTCGGCCTCACGGGGACGAAGTACGGCTGCGGTGAGGCGCTGTGCGGCGCGTGCACCGTGCACCTCGATGGCGAGGCAGTGCGTGCGTGCGTGACGCCGATCCGGCGAGCCGAGGGCCGCGCGCTGACCACCATCGAAGGCCTGTCGCCGACCGGCGACCACCCGCTGCAGAAGGCGTGGGTGGAGCTCGGCGTCCCGCAGTGCGGATTCTGCCAGGCGGGGCAGATCATGTGCGCCGCGGCCCTGCTCGCCGCGAATCCTTCGCCCTCCGACGAGGACATCGACCGCTCGCTCGCCGGGAATATCTGCCGCTGCGGCACGTACGTGCGGATCCGCGCCGCGGTGAAGAAGGTGGCCAAGCCATGAGCTTCGACGTCACGCGCCGCGGCTTCCTCGCTGGACTGTCCGCCGCCACCGCCGGCCTCGCGCTCGGCCTGCGGTTCTCCGAAGGCTCGAACAAGGGGCTGTTCATCCCGAACGCGTTCATCCAGATCGGGCACGACGGCATCGTGGTGATCACGTGCCATCGCTCCGAGATGGGGCAGGGCATCCGCAGCTCGCTCCCGGTGCTGATCGCCGACGAGATGGGCGCCGACCCCGCGAAGATCGTGATCGGCCAGGGCGATGGAGATCCGATCTACGGCGATCAGAACACCGATGGCTCGACGAGCATCCGCAACTTCTACGAAGCGATGAGGATGGTCGGCGCGGTCGCGCGCACGCTGCTCGTCACCGCCGCGGCACAGCGGTGGAGGGTCGATCCCGCGGAGCTGACGACGAAGATGGATGCGGTGATCGATCCCGTGCGGAAGCGCTCGCTTCCGTTCGCCGAGGTCGCACCGGCCGCGGGGCTGCTGCCTGTCCCGAAGACCGCCACGTTGCGGCCGCGCGCGGAGCTCGTGCACGTCGGCACCGAGCTCCCGCTGCGCGATGGTCCAGCGTACGTCACCGGTACAGCACAGTTCGCCGCTGACGTGAGGCTGCCGAACATGCTCGTCGCGGTGATCGCGCGACCGCCGGCGTTGTTCGGGAAGGTCGCGAAGCTCGACTCGGCCGCGGCGCGCGCGGTCCCGGGCGTCCGCCAGATCGTCGAGCTGCCGGTGCTGACACCGCCGGCGGACTCGAAGCCTCTCGGCGGCGTGGCGGTGCTCGCCGATCACACGTGGGGCGCGATGCGCGGGCGCGCGAAGCTCGCGATCGAGTGGGACGGTGGCCCGAACGGCAGCTACGACTCCGACGACTACCAGAAGCTGCTGCTCGCCGCGGTTCGTCAGCCCGGCCTCGTCCAACGCGCCACCGGTGACGCCGAGAAGGCGCTCGCGAGCACGGCGCGCGTGATCGAGGCGGAGTACCTCGTGCCGCACCTCGTGCACGCGCCGATGGAGCCGCCGGCGGCCCTCGCGTCCGTCACCGCCGATCGCGCCGAGCTGTGGGTGTGCTCGCAGGATCCGCAGGG
>JAYVLW010000405.1:0-13308 GCA_043759315.1 Myxococcales bacterium | reverse complement strand
CTGCGCGCCGCCACCGATCTGGACCTTGAAGTCGGCCGTGATCGTCGAGAACTCGACGCCCTTGATCTTCTCCTTGAGCTTGGTGGCATCGATGTGGCCCTTGAGCGTGAACACGCCCGGCTGGCCGCCGCCCGCACCCGCGTCAACGGTGAAGTCCACCGTGCAGAGGTTCGCGACATCCGCGTGCGCCTCGCCGTTCACCGAGAAGTGCTTGCTGAGCGAGTCCCACTTCGCGGTCAGGTGACTGTCGGCGGTGAACGCGACCGGACCGTAGCTCTTCGGCTTGAGGACGCCTTCGAGCGAGATGATCTTGTTCTTGTAGGCTAGCGTCAGGTTCGAGCCGGGTGCGAGCTCGGGGATGACCTTGTCGACTTCGACCAGCGCCTCCATCGTTACCTGACGGCTCATTCCGTCGTATGAGATGGCCGCGCCCTTGAACGCCTCGGAGATCTTCCCGAGCTTCTTGATCTCCGTGACCCTGCCCGTGACGCCGACCGTGTTGTGGTCGACGGTGATCGTGGCGTTCGCGGCGAACGTCTCCGTGTATGCCGGCGCCAGCTCGAGCACGACGGGACTGACCGTCGAGATCTTGCGGTGCTCGTCGATCGTGAAGTGCGCGTCGATCGGACCGAACATCGCGAACGGCTTGACGTGGACGAGCGCGTCGCCGGTGAGCTTCTTGTCGACGTAGTTGAGGTTGAACGTGCCGTCGCCGAAGTCCTTGGCGTCGACGAGTCCGATCACGTGGGCGGTCAGGCCCGCGGTCTGGTCGATCTCGACGGAGCTGTCCGCGCCGAACTTTGCGGAGGCGAACTTGCCGAACTTGATGTCAGGCGTGTTCTCCAGCAGCTTCGCCGTGAACTTGCCCTTGTCGAGGGTGGCGTTGAGCTTGACCCCCTCGAGCGCGCCGTGCGCGCTGACATCGATATCGACGTGGAAGTCGCCGGTCTTGACGTTGACGCGGGTGGGCTGCTTGATCACGCCCGAGGCGATGTTGTCGATCTTGAACGAGCCCGTCCCGATCGTGACCTCACCCGACTCTGGATCGATCGACCCGCCTTCGGACTTGAAGAACTTGCCGGCGGTGATCTTGATGTCGGTGATCGACGCGGCGAAGCTGCCGTTGGCGGCGGCGAGGTGGAAGAAGCCCTCGAGCTGCGACGGGCCGTCCTTCGGGTACTTGACGCCCGCTGAGATGGCGGTGGCGAAGTCGAACTTGCCGTTGTTGTAGTCGACCTTCACGTCGGCTTCGACGGGGGTGACCTGGACCGACGGGATCTTGTCGGTGAACTTCGCGAACAAGCCGCGCGCGCTGACGGTCGCCGAGTAGCGGTTCTCTTCCTTGTTACCGGAGAGCGCCGTGATCGCGACGTCCTTGAGCCGCTCGTCGCCGAATGTGATCGGACCGTTCGCGACGAAGTTGCCGGTGCCGTTGGAGCCGGCGGCCGCGTGGACCGTGCCCTTCAGCTTGTGGTCGGTCATCGGGTCGAGCTCGAAGTCGCCCTCGGCCGCCCAGTCGAACTTGCCGTTGTTCCAACCGACCGTGGCCTCGACGCCGGCGGCCGCGTTGTCGGCACGCGCGGTCAGGTGACCGTTGAGGATCTTGCCCGGCAGGAGCTCGACCTCGCCGCTGATGACGGTGATCTTGGTCTTGCCGACGGTGATCTTCGTCCCCGGATTCGCCGTCAGCTTTCCGGTGATCTCCTTGCCCGCCAGTTTGGCGGTCAAGCTGCTGAAGATGACCTGGTTCTTGACCGGGCCAGCGTTCACCATGATGTTGCTGGCGTCGACTGCGAACGCGTTCGCGCCGCCGCCGCGTTTGTACTGCACGTGCGCCTGGCCGCCGAGCTGGCCTGTGATCATCGACAGCGGGAAATGCGTGTCGACGGTGAGGTCGATCGGCTCGCCCGACTTGGCGATGATATGCGCGTCGATCTTGGCGCCCGTGAGCGCTGGCGTCGATACAGTGGCGCCGATCTCGCCGGCGACGCTGAGGCCCGTTTCGGACTTCGCGATCGTGAGCTTCGTGCTCTCGCTGATCGTGACGTCGACACCAGCGATGGAGAACTTCGCTCCGCCGTGGATGCTGACACTTCCGCCGAATCCGCCGCCCGCCGCGTAGGCGAGCTTGACCTCGCCGCCGAAGCCGCCCGCATTGTTGAGCGCGAAGGTACCGGTGATGTCGCCCGAGACCGCCTTGCCGTCGACGGCGATCGTCGACGTTTGCAGCGTAAGCTTGGCGCCGCCAGGCAGCGGCACGTCGATCGGCGTGCCGAGGTGGAGCGTGGCCGCCAGCTTGCTGTCGGCCGCCTTGACGTGATCGAACGCGACCGGCTTCAGCTGCGGGAGCGTGAAGCGGAGGTTCGTGCTCTCGACCGAGAGCTTGCCGAGCTCGTACTTGATGTCCGCCTTGCCCTCGACACCGGGCAGGTCGAAGTCGACCGAGGAGCCGACGTTGAACGTGACCTTCTGGCCATCGTACGTCATGGTCGCGTCGGCCTGGGCGATGCCAAGGATCGCGATCTTGCCCTTGACGGTCGCGTCGAACTTCACGCCGTCCTTGGTGGCCTTGAGGTCGACGGTCATCGTCGCCTCGCCGGACGCCATGCCGTTCTGCACGGAGACCGTGGCGCTGCCCGTGAGGCCGACCTCGATCTCGCCGTCTGTGGACGTCACGGTGAGCACGAACTTGCTCAGCTTGATCGGGAAGTCCTTGGCGCCCTTGAAGTCGTTCGGATCGAGCGTCGCCTTGCCGGTGATGGTGCCCGGGCTGACGTCCACGCTGATCGACTTGAGGAACAGGCCCGGCGCGTTGATCGGCACCTCGAGCTTGCCCGACACCTGCGCCGACGAGTTGACCGTCAGGTTCGCGGTGGTGCCCTGGAACTTTCCCGAGTCGATCATCGCGGCGAGCGTTCCGGACTCGACCTTGTCGCCGGCGGCGTTGGCCTTGAAGATCGCGTGGTCGAGCTTGAGCGCGCCGACGCCCACGCCCTTCAGGGCGATCTTCTTCTGCCCGCCGCCGATGTCCTCCGCGTTCGGGAGGTGCTTGGAGAGATCGAGCGTCTTGCCGATCAGGCTGAGGTTCCACGTGGTGGGCGCGGCAGGCGCGCTACCGGCGGGGGCGGCATCGGGGCCGCCGCCCTTCACCCTCGCGCCGCCATGCTCCCCTGAGAGCGTGTCGAGGTGCCGGCCCGACGTGGATCCAGCGGTCTTCTTCGGAGGATTCGGATCCTCGACGGGCTGCTTCGGCGTGCGCGACGTTGACGCCGTGCCCTTGGTGACGGTGACCGTGCCCTTGCTGTTGACGATCCCCATCGTCTGCTTGGCGATCGCGAACGGCACGTCCGTGGCATCTCCGGCCGTGTAGAGATGCGGGATGTCCCACGACATCGAGCCCACCTGGATCGGCCGCGGCCACGAGTCTTCCGACGTGTCCATCAGGCGGGCGTCGTCCTGGGTGTCGGCCTTGTTGCTCTCGAGGATCTGCGTGGGCTTCGCTTTGGGCGCGTGATCGAGCTTGGACTGGCCGTGGAAGTAGCCACTCAGCCCGTGCGCGCCGCCCGGCTTTTCTTTGATCGTGACGTTGTTGAACGAGACGTTCAGCGGGTCGAGCTGCATATCCAGCCACATGCCCGCGCCCATCCAGTTATCGCGATCCGGTCCGTACTCCTTGTAGATCGTGAACTTCACTCCCGTCGGCACCACCACCGCGATCGACTTCGTCGCCTCGCCCTTGGCGGTCTTGAGCTTGATCGTGAACTGACCTGCGGTGCCCGGCGCGTGCCACACCAGGCTCGGCCCCGTCCCGGTCGTCTCCTTGCCGCCGCTCGCGGTCCAGTCACCGGACTCACCACCGGTCGCCGAGAACGTGACCTCTTCGCCGACGCCGACCGTCCAGCGGTTCTCCTTGGCACCGCTGGCCGGCGTCGCAGTCGTGACCGACTTGATCGTGGGGCTCCCGGCAGGCGCGGCGGGATCCGCGCCCTTGCGCGAGATCGTGCCTGCGCTCGCGCGCTCGGCGACCGCGAACTCGCGCGCGCCCGGGGACATGCCCGCGGCGAACGCGCTTGCCACGCGATCGGCCTCCAGCTCGACGGCGCTGCCCGGCGCGGAGACTCCCGAGCCGCTGCCGCCTTCACGCTGCTGCGCGACGTGCGTCGCCTCGTGGGCGATCAGCGCGCGGCCATCGGCACTCGACGGATCGTACGCGCCCTCGGCGAAGTAGACGTTCTTGCCCTTCGCGAACGCGATCGCATCGTGACCGCGCGCCTGCTCGGCCGCGTCGTCGTCGGTGTGGACGCGGAGATCGCCGAAGTCGACACCGAGCTTGGACTCGAGCTCGCCGCGCAGGCTCCCGGGGAGCTCTTCGCCCGTCGTCTCGTCCGCCTTGTCGTCGTTCGCCGGGCCCTTCTGGCCGACGATCGTGACCATTGCATCGGCGAGCTGCAGCACCTGCGCGAGCGCACCGTTCTCGATCGACCACAGCGCCTTGCCGTTGCCCTGGCCGAGGCGGCGCAGCGCTTCGGTGAGCACCTGCGCGTTGGCGCCGGCGATCGAGCCGATGGCGCGCTCGCCCTGCGAGATCGCATCGATCAGCGCGAGCTTCAGACGCTCGACCGGCGACGTGTCCGCGTCGTTGGCCGTCGTCGTCGCCGCATCGGCCGACGAGGCCGAGATGTCGATGACGCGCGTCGCCTTGCCGGGGGTCGCGGGGTTGTTCTCGGAGACCTCGAGTGCCGACGTCAGCGCGTTGATCGCGATCGTCTGTTCGAGCAGGCGGCGGAAGGCACGCTCCGCCTTCATCGGATCGTACTTGGCGTCCTCTTCCACCCGCAGCCACAGCTTGGCCGCGATGTCCTCCGGAACGCCGCAACTGCGTGCAATTGCACGCCACCCGGCATCGTCGTGTCGATTGAGCCGCATGCTGTGAAAGTCGCTTCCCAATTTACGGTCCGCCCCCGCCGAATACCCCCTGGAAAATATACAACGTACGGCCCGTCGGGGATCGCGACGGACGGCCCGTTCCGGCTATCCCACCACCCCCCATGCTAGGATGTCGCACGTGGGCCGGAGCGAGGACGACCTCGAGCGCCTGAAGACCCACTTGCGGGCCCTTTCGGTGTCACTCCCGGAGCTTGCCGAACGGGTTGGGCACACCAGGGTCGACCCGGGCCAGGAACGGGAGCGGTTGGGTGCGTTCGCGACCTACCTCGATGGCTACAGCCAGGGTGATGGTCCGTTCATCAATGCGCTTGATCTGCAGGAGATCCTCGAAGGATCGGTGGCGCTGGCCAGCACCGAGATCGAGCCCAAGGCGCGCGTTCATACGAGCTACCAGGCCGCGCCGCTCGTGTATGGACATCCGCGGCAGCTCGGCCAGGTGTTCATCTCGCTCTTGATCAACGCGGCGCAGGCGTTGCCCGCGGGGGCTCCCGAGGCGAATCACGTCAGCGTCGAGCTCGATACCTCCGAGGCCGGGTGGGCGCGCGTGAGGATCTTCGACACCGGGTCGGGCATCAGCGAGGAGCTGCTCCCGCAGATCTTCGATCCCCTGTTCTCGACCAAGCGCGGCGCCGGCATGGGAATTGGCCTCGCCATCGTGCGCGAGGTCGTCCAGCAATTCGGCGGCCGGGTCGCCGTCGAGAGCAAGGTCGGGACGGGCACCATGTTCACCGTCGAGCTGCCACCGATATGAACCGCATCGCAGAGCGCGCGGGTGCGTTGGGTCTATTCGTCACGGCGAACACGCTCGCCGACGCCAAGATCGATCCCGATTCAGCGACGCGCGACGCGCGTCTTGGCGAGGCCGTCGCCGGCGACATCAAGCGCATCCTCGGGCAGATGGTCCGACGCGGCGGCGATCCCGAGCTCGTGCGTGCGCTGTGGGCCAGGCTCGAAGGCCGGTCGCTCGAGCGCGCGCTCGTCGCGGTCGACGTGCTGGCGCAGACGCTATGGGCGCAACGCGATCCGCTCCTCGCCGAGATGCGCGAGGCGGCCGCCACGCTCGGCGCGGCGCGTCCGAAGCCCGGCGAGGTCGGGATCGACCTCAACGCGCACACGGCGCGAGGGCTGATCGAACAACACGCGCGTCAGCCGCAGCTCGCGAACGCCACCATCGTCGAGCTGTTCGCGCAGGCGTACGAGCAACACCTCGGCGCACTCGACGAGCTGCTCCGGCGCGAGGATGACCTCGTTGCTCGCCAGGCAACGCGGGAGAGCATTCACGCGTTCGCCCGCCTCGCCGCGCTCGCGCACTTGCCGACGCTGGCGTCGGTGTACTTCGACTGGCTCGTGCGCGGCCTCGGCTGGCGAACGCCGGCGCTCGATCTGTGCGAGACGCTGTTCGACGCCGGCGCCGCGCAGAAGATCCCCGGCACCGCGATCCAGCCCGGCGACGTTCCCGCCGACGAGGAGCGAGACGTCGCGGAGTACCTCGCGTACCGCGCGCAGCTCGCGGTCGGGGACACCGACAGCGCCTACGCGTTCCTGATGCAGAACATGAACCGGCGCCCGCGCTGGATCGGGCCGCCCTCGTTGCGCGTCGACGTGGTGCGAGCGCACCTCGGCGCGCTCTACGGCGACGAGGCCGTGAAGCTATCGCGCGTCGAGGCGGCCTGCGTGGACGACACGTTGTGGCGCTACGCCGCGAAGGTGCGCACGATCGTCGCCGCCAGTCGCACGCCGCAGCGGGCGCTCGAGCTGTTCAACGCGTACCTGGGTGGCTTTGGAAACGACCTCGACACCACCCTGAGCGTGGTGTCGCTCGTGCCGGAGGCCGTCAAGCGCGACGTCGCGCGCATCATCTGCCGCGAGGCGTTCTACCTGCCACACGAGCCCGCACCGTGGAAGCTGCTCGGCGTCCTCGGCGGGTTCGGCGAGTCGATCGCCGACGAGATCGACGCGCGCCTGCGTGCTCAGTCGGCTTGACCGTCCGAAGTTCGACGGCCACGAGATGGCTCGATCATTTGATATGGGTCGCCCATATCCATCACGATGGGTACACTGGGCCGGTGAAGACCACGCTCGACATCGCCGATGGACTGTTCAAACGAGCGAAGGCCCACGCCAAGGCCACCGGGCAGCCCCTGCGCGCGCTCGTCGAGGAGGGTCTTCGTCGTGTGCTCGGCACGCCCCCGCCAGCGAAGCCGTACAAGCTCCGCGACGACCTGGCGGTCGGAGAGCCATGGAAACCCGGCGATCCGCCTCACCCGTTCGAGAGCATGACCCCCGACGAGATCACCGAGCTCATCTACGGCAACGACATCGAGCAGATCATGGGCCCGGCGTATTCGAAGAAGTTCGAAGCGTGGGCGAAGGAGAACGACAAGGGGAAGAAGAAGAAGTGATCGCGGTCGAGACCAACGTCCTCGTGTATGCCCACCAACGATGGAGTCGGGAGCATCCGGTTGCGCACGCTGTGATGTCGGCGCTCGCGGCGAGCACCCAGCCGTGGGCGATTCCTTGGCCGTGCGTCTACGAGTTCTACCGCGTCGTGACCGACCCGCTTGTCTGGAAAGCTCGAGCAAGCACGCCCCAACAGGCCTGGGCGCAACTGGAGGACTGGTTGCGGTCACCATCGCTCCAGCTGATCGGAGAGACCGAAACGACGATCTCCATCCTCGGTCCGCTGCTCCGCGGTCGCGTACGCGGTGCGAAGGTGCACGACGCGAGGATCGCGGCGCTCTGCCTCGCACACGGCGTTGACACGCTGTATTCGCGGGATCGCGACTTCACGCGGTTCCCGGAGCTCACGGTCGTCGACCCATTCGCGGTCAAACCGCCGAGTCGCGCCGGAGAGCGCCGGGCGCGCTACGCCCTCCGAGTCAGCCGCCAAGGAGCTTGAGCGCCCGCCTAGACGCAGATCGACGCGCGCCTGCGCGCTCAGTCGGCGTGACCGATATATGATTCCGCGCGCACGCGCGTCAGGAGCAGGCACATGAGCTTCAGCGAGATTGCAGACCAACGACTCCTCAGCTCCGTGGCGAGTCACCTGGGCGAGCTGACCTGGGACGTGGACCCGGATGGTTATCAGCGCCTGCGCGTCCCGCCGACCGCCGATGTCGACCCGCTGCTGCGCTTGCTGCTGCGCCGCGGGCTCGAGCCGGCGCTCGCGAGCGTGCTCCTCGATCGGTTCGAGAGCCGCCCGGTCGAGCGCGCGCTGATCGCCTGGGACGTCGCCGCAGGCGCGCTCCTCGGAACGGACGATGCCGCGGTCGCGCAGCGCCTGCGCTCGAGTCTCACTCCGCTGAAGCCGATCAGCACGTCGCCGTCCGTCGCGGTCCCGCGCGATCGCGTCGACGCCCTGATCGCGTCCGTCGTCGCCCTCGGCGACCGCGCCATGCCCGAGGGCTCCGCCACGCTGCCGAGCCTGGCTTCGGTGACCGCGCTGACCGCGAGCGACACGGCGGGCATCGACGCGGCGCTCGCGGCCGCCGACCGGCTCGCCTTCGCGCACCTGCCGTCGCTCGCGCTCGCCTACGCGCAGATCCTGTGGACACGGCTCGCGCTGCCGCAGGCGCTCGATCGGCTGATCGAGATCGGCCTCGACTTCGAGCGGTTCGACTCGATCCCGCAGATGACCGAGCAAGACGGTCGGTCGATGGAGCGCCAGACCTACTTCGGCGTGCGGGTCGCCCTCGCGCAGCTCGACACGGCCAGCGCGGCGAGCATCCTCGACCAGATGAGCAAGCATCCGGCGGTCGCGAGCTCGTCGGACCCCGCGCTGGCGATCGCAAAGATCGAGCTCGACCTCCTGCGCGACAAGCCGGTCGAGTACGGGAGCATCGAACGGATCGAGGCACTCGCGCCGAACATCGCGACGTGGCGGTACGCGTCACGCGTGATCTGCGAGATCAGGATCCAGCAGGCTCCGGACAGCGCCGCGATCTGGGTCGACGGCTTCCTCACGTCGTTTGGGAACGACATGCGGGTGTGGGCGCAGGCCGGCTTTCACTCGCAGGTGCGCGCCGAGCTCCTCGCGCTCGTCTCGCGCGAGATCCGCTACCAGTCGTTCGATCCGGAGGCATGGCGCGCGCTCGCCGTGTTCGTCGACGACGGTGCGCCGATCGAGGTCGCGCTCCAGGAACGCTCGATGGCACAGCTCACGGCCGCGCTCGCGTAGCTACGTCGAAGTGCTAAGGTCGTCCGGCGTGGCTGATGTCGACTTCGCCAAGTGCGAGCAGCCCGACGAGCTGATCCAGCTCGCGTGGAACGCCGGGTTCGACAGGAAGGCCGTGATCCGCGAGGGCGTCGACGCCGCTGGGCTGCTGCTCGCCGGTGAGCGCAACGAGATCGCCACGCTGTTCTGGCCCGTCCCGCGCCCGCTCGAAGCGGTGGACCGCTGGTCCGAGAACCCGCATCCGGACCCGCCGGTTACCGAGAAGCTGCGTCCGTATGCGAGCGCCGTCGTGCCGGGTTGCGTCCTCGGCGCCGTTGTCACGTATTTCTTCGTGGCACCGCGCATGTCGGAGGACGATGGTCTCTCCGCGCTCGTCTGGATCATCGTGGGGTCGATCGCCTTCCTCGGCGTCGTGTTCAAGGTGTTGATCGAGGCGGCGCTCCGGCGACAGGTCGCGCGGCTCGACGAGGAGACCGCGCTCGGCATCGTGCTCGAGCAGCTACGGCTGGGGATGATCGTGAACGCCGCGCTGGTACCGCGCTCCTGCGTGTGGATCCGCCGAGGGCTCACGGGCACGAAGCGTTAGTTGCCGGCGGTGTCGAACCAGCTGCGGAAGTCCTCGACACACTCGACGTGACGCGCGCCGTCGACGGTGAGCTCGGCGGACGTGCCGCGCACCTCGGTCGCCGATGCGACGAAGTTCCAGCGCAGCTCCAGTCGGGCGTTGTTCGCTACTCCCAGGGCGATGATGCGGATCGCGCCCTCGTTCGGCCCGTCGGGCGGGGTGATCCGGTGTAGCCGGATGATGCGCAGCCCGCGGCCGTCCTTTCCCAGCTCCTCGACCTGCACCATCTCGGTCTCCACCTGCTGCTCGTCGATCCAGGCGCCGCGTTCGCGCGGGCCCCGGCGTCCGGTCTGCGGGAAGCGTGGATCGAGCCAGCGAACCGCGGTCCGCACGAACCCGACCAGCTCGGACTCGATGTCGTCCACGCTCGCGACGCTGCGAGTCGCGCGCGGCCCAGCGGCGGTGACGAAGGTCGCGGTGTCGCCGGTCACGGCCATGCTCAGTTCTTCTCGAGCATGTTCTCGAGCGGTAGAACCCACCCGTCGTCGACCCAGCCATAGGCACGTCGACTTTCGATCCAGGCGCGAAATTCAGATGGCGTCGCCAGTCCCGCTTCGATGACGCGCGCACCGGCAATGACGATCAGATGACCGGTCTCTGGCTTCTGATGCCCGTCGCTCAGGAGGTCCATGAAGTGTCGCCAGCGACCGTGAGCCGCCACGTCGATCTCGACGATGTGGTCGGCGATGAATTCCCGCATGCCATCAAACGCCGTCGTGAAGCTCTTGAGCGCCGTCACCACGACATCCGCGCGCTCGTCCTTCTTCACCTCTTCGAAGTCGCGCATGTACTGCTTGCCGCCCTCGGTATCGACATCCTTGCCGTGGCGCACACGATTCTGGCGCTCGAGCTCGACGAGGCTCGCCGGCCCCAGATCCTCGTGTGACAACGACGCGAGGGGAAGGAGCAGGATCCGGCGAACGAGCACATCGACGCGAGCGTCGAGAGCATCCGGTGTGCCGCTCCGTTGCTCGA
Organism: Myxococcales bacterium; assembly: GCA_043759315.1. GTDB lineage: Bacteria > Myxococcota_A > Polyangia > Haliangiales > Haliangiaceae > JABFXX01. The sequence goes on along the minus strand of JAYVLW010000405.1, from coordinate 2,587 downwards.
GACGCGCGACGAGCACACCCCACAACGTGGGAGCCCGATGAAACTCCGGGATCGGATATCCCACGGCGACACGATGGACATCCGTCTCCGCCCGCGCGATCAACCGTTCCACTCCGTCGGCGCGGGAGAACGTCGTGAAGAAGTAGAGGACGCGTCCCACGACCCGCGGATCCGGGTCGGCGATGCGGTTTGCGATTGCCGCGCTCAACTTCGCGGCGAACGGCAGGCCCTTCAAGTACACGTGGAGCCAGACGAGCCAGGCCGCGGGTTCGTCTCCGACGGAGTTCTCTCTCTGCAGACGGCGAGGAGCGCTCCCTCGGAGAATCTTGTCGACGACCTGCGCCCAGTCGGATCGGCCGTCGATGGTCAGCTCACCGAGGGTGATTGGCAACCCGGGCAACGGATGCCCGGCACACCTCCACGGCAGATCCGGATCCGATGGGCTGTCGTGCTCGTTGTCGATGGAATCGACGCGGGTCGCGACCCACCATCTGCATCGGCAGGCGTAGAGACGCGGCGGGCGGTCGAAGACCTTGTCTTCGTGCAGGAACGGGAGGGCGGTCCAGTCATCGGTCGCGTAGAGCGTGGCGATCTCGCTCTGAAGACTCTGCTTCGGAACCAGCCAGAGCGGACCGGTCCTGACCGACGCCTCGCACTTGGTACAGCGCAGCCGCGCACAGCCCACGAGCTCGCGAACCCGCTCGTCGTAGTACTCGGACGGATCCGTGCTCAAACGGGCACGACCGTCGACCAGGAGGCCGCCGTTCGCGCAAACGCGATCGCTGGTCATTTCGGTTGGCCGAGAAGAACTCTCTGGTGCTCTGCATGGTCGCCCGGACCGAGCTCGATGTCACTTTGAGTCCTGACAAACTCGGCACCCGCCGCGACCATGCCACCCGGGTTTGGCGCGAACGGCACGTACACACCCGGCTTCATGCCGATGCCTGCACCGTCGACGATCTCCCAGAAGCTGTGGGCCTCGATGGCCTGGAGGTGGCCGATCATCGCGACGACGGCACCATGGGTGGTTCCGCCGAGCATGGTCGCTGCGCCCACGAATCGCGCGGTCGTGCCCGAGATGCCTGCTTTGAGCGGCGCGTGATTGCTGACGGCCTCTTGGATGTACTTGGCCTTCGGATCCACGATGTTCTCGAGCTTGCCCTCGATGTAGTAGTGATTCTCGACCGTGAGCCCCTGAACGGTCGCCTCCATGGCGCCCTCGTTGATGGAGGTCGCATCGACACCGCCCCCACCTTTCATCTCGCCCTGAGCGTTGGGCTCACCCGGCGCGATCGAGAGGTGGATCCCAGCGGCTTTGAGCGCCTTGACCTTGGCGAGCCTGCGCGTCTCTTCCACGGGCTCGCTGTTGATCTCCGGCGTGAAGTTGACGCTCGGCTTCCCCTGCTTTGCGAGGAAGTTCAGCTGGATCTCGTTGAGGAGCTCGACCGGTTGCTGCGGGATCTTGGAATCCATCGCGCCACCAAGCAGCACCTTCTCGCCCGGAACGTTGCTCGGCATCAGCGGCTTCTCGCCCGCGGCCGCGGCTTCTTTCTGTCGCTCGGCGTCGACGCCCGCGTTGTCGATCTTTTCGATCTTCTTCAGCTTGTTGCGGAATTCCGGCGAGGAGCAAAGGATCTTGTACTTCTTCTTCGGGTCCGCCTCGCCCTTCGCTTCGTCGAGCCGCGCCTTCAGGTTGAAGCCCGAGTCCGCCTGGAGATTCCTGACGTTCTGAGCGACTCGCTCGTAGACGGGCCCGGTTTCGCTCAGGACCTGCTCGGCCACGAACTTCTCGCCGAAGTTGATCAACGTCTGGGCCTTCTGCACGAGGCTGCCAACCGTGAGGACGTTGATCATTCGATCGAAGTCCAGCGACACCGCGCCGGCAAAGCCGATGTTGGGCGGAGTTCCGAGACACTTACCGAGCGTCGCCTTCGCCTCCTTGTCGAGCGCCTTGCACGCCTCGTCGAGCTGTCCCGCGCCGGCGAGGGCCTTCCCCTTGTGCGCGAGGATCATGCTCTTCGCCTCGATCGCCATCTTCTCCACGCAAGCTCGCCCCTGATCCCAGTCACCGTGCGTGGCCTTGACGCCGAGGAACTTCTCGAACTTCACACGGGCGAGCGTGAGCTTGTTGTCTTTGCCTTCGCCGCGCGCCTCCACCATTGCCACTCGCAACGCCGCGAACTTCTCCTTGATCTGCTGGAGCTTCGCCGCTCGCTGAGCCTCGAGGGTCTTCTTCTCGTCTTCGTCCTTCGGCGTGACCTTGTCGAGCTCCAGGTACTCCTTCGTGAGATGGACGACCTCGTTCTTCAGACGGATCGGATCGGGGCTGTCGGACTTGCTTCCCTTCACCGTCGGCGGATCCGTCGGCACCAGCACGACTTCCTCGTCCTTGCCCAGCGCGATTGGCGGCGTGACGCTCGCGATCTCCTGCTTGCTCTGTTCCGGTGTGTGCGCGGGTCCCTCGACCTTCGCGTCCGCGGGCTTTGAGTCCGCGGAAGCTGGCGCGGCCGCTTCGGGCGCGCCTAGTGCGGGCGCGGCAGCTGGCGCGGCTCCCGTGGGTGCTGTCGGAGCGGTGGATCCTGTCGCC
>JAYVLW010000404.1:0-5707 GCA_043759315.1 Myxococcales bacterium | reverse complement strand
CCGACGGCACCGGGGGCCTGGCCGGCACCGCGTGCGTCAGCGTCCTCGCCGAGCCGCTCGTCGGCGGTGCGGGTGGAGGCACGGGCAGCGTCGGCGCAGCGACCGCGTGCAAGGGCGGTGGTGGCGGTGGTGCGCTGCAGATCACCGCGCTCGACGAGATCACCGTCGACGGCACGATCACGATGGGCGGCAGTGCCGGCGAGGGCGGCAGGCCCGACATGACGCTCTCGAACGGCGGGGCGGGATGCGGTGGCGGCGCGGGCGGTTCGATCCTCCTCGAAGCGATCCTCGTGAAGCTCAACGGCACGGGCGTGCTCGCCGCGAACGGTGGCGGCGGCGGCGGCGGCGCGTCGCTGGGCACCGCGGGCAGCCGTGGCTCGAGCGGCGGGGAGACCGCCATGCCGGCCCCAGGCGGCGCACCCGCAAGCGGTAGCGGTGGCGCGGGCGGCGCGGGCGCCGCGGCCGCGGTCGCAGCGGCTGCTGGAGGCGTGAGTGCGATGGGCAACGCCGGTGGCGGCGGCGGAGGCATCGGTGTCATCTACGTGCGCACGACGCCCGGGAACTTCATGCAGGCCGGGCTCGCCACACCGACGCCCGGCAGCGGCCAGCTCCGCACGCAGTGACTCACGCGTAGATCATCTTGCGGGTCATCCCGCCATCGATCACGACGTTCTCACCGGTGACGAAGCCGGCCTCGCTCGACAACAGCCACGCACACAGCCCCGCGACGTCCTCCGGACGCCCGACGCGGCCGACCGGGTGCTGCGCGTGATCGGCGCGCGAGAGCTTCGAGGTGCGTCGCTCGTCACGCGGCGCCATCTCGCCGGTGGCGATCCAGCCCGGGCTGATCGCGTTGACGCGGATCTTCGGCCCCAGGCTGATCGCGAGCGCATGGGTGAGCGCGAGGACGCCGCCCTTGGTGGCCGCGTACGCCTCGGTCTCCGGCTCCGATTGCAGCGCGCGCGTCGATGCGATGTTGACGATCGCGCCGCGCGTGCGACGGAGATGCGGCACGGCGGCCTTCGTCACGAGGAACGTGCCCGTCAGGTTCGTGTCCAGGAACTTCCGCCAGGTCGCGAGCGAGACGTCCTCGATGGGACCACTGTCCGGAGCCGCGAGACCGGCGTTATTGACCACGCCATCGAGCCGCTTGCCCCAGCGCACGCATCCGGAGACCGCGCGCCGGACGTCGCGCTCGCTCGCGACGCTGCCGCGCACGTAGAGCACGTTACCGTACTCGCGCACCGCGTCGGTTCCAGCGTGGCGATCCGGGTCGAGGATGCACACGCGGGCCCCCTCCTCGACGAGGCGCTTGGTGATCGCTTGCCCGATCCCGCGGCCACCACCCGTCACGAGGATCACGGTGTCGGTGAACCGCATGCGGGGGAGCGTGCGCGAGACCGAGCCTCTCGACCAGCCGGCGAGCACCGCATCACCAGCGCACGGGCTAGACTGATGGTGATGGCCACCGGGAACGACGAGACGGCGAGCGGGGTGACCGTCGCGGACGGTCCCGCGGCGCTCGCCGGATCCGCCGACGCCACGGTCGAGCTTCCGGCCTCGCAGGCATCGCCACTCCCGCGCGCGCCTTCGCCCGCTTCCACCGCGCACGCGAGCACGCCCTCGCTGACGCGCGGAACGCCGGTGCCGGCCACGATGATGACGACCGCGGCGGACGCCATGCGCGACGAGGAGATCGAGCGCACGCGCCTGTTCATCCGCATGGGCTGGGCGATCAGCGTGGTCTCGATCGGTACCGTGCCGTTCCTCGATGCACCGCGACCGATCGCGATCGCATTCATCGCGGCGATGCTGCTCGGCATCGCCGTCAGTGTGGTCTTCCACCAGCGGTTCGCCGATCCGCAGAAGTACACGGGCGAGGCGCTGCTCAAGCTCTCGGTGATGTGCGTCGTCAACGCCCACGTCGCCGTGCTGTTCTTCGGCACGTTCACCGTGACACCCGTGATCATCGTGATCGGCATCCACTTCGTCGCGCGGACGGAGGCGGTCAAGACTGCGCGCTACATCTTCCTCACCGCGCTGGTCTGCTACTCGCTGATCGCCGGCATGATCATCGCGCGCGTGTTCCAGGACCCGGGCGTGTTCGCGACGGGTGTGCGCCTGCACACGAGCTGGCAGCTGATCGGCGCGGGGTTCGTTCTCGGCACCTACGCCCTCGCCTATTACACTGCGCGCGCGTTCCGCCGTGCCTCGCTCGTGTCGATCGAGGAGCTGCAGAAGGCCACGCGCCTCGCCTCGCAGCGGGAGGCGCTGATGGAGGAGCTGCGTGCGGACCTCGAGCGGGCACTGCGCGTCGGCGGCGCCGGGCGCTACACCGACCAGGTCGTCGGCGAGTTCAAGCTCGGTGCGGTGCTCGGTCGCGGCGCGATGGGCGAGGTCTACGAGGCCACACACACCGCGACCGGCGAGTCCGCCGCGGTGAAGCTGCTGCGCCGCGAGCTCCTCTCGGATCCCACCCACGTCGCCCGGTTCCTCCGCGAGGTGCGCGCCAGTGGCGCACTCGATTCGCCGCACATCGTGAAGATCCTCGATGCCGCGGCCGACGACGCGATCACGCCGTTCCTCGCGATGGAGCGCCTCCGCGGCGCCACCCTCGCCGAGCTGCTGCGGAAAGATCCGAAGATGTCGGGCGCCTCGGTCGCGGTGCTCGTGCGGCAGGTGGGTGCCGGCGTGGATGCGGCCGCCGACGCAGGCATCGTGCACCGCGATCTCAAGCCGCAGAACCTGTTCCTCACCGATGGTCCGGTGCCCGTGTGGAAGATCCTCGACTTCGGCGTGGCGACGCTGTCCGAGGAGAGCTCCGGCACCCTCACACAGGGTGGCATCATCGGGACGCCAAACTACATGGCGCCCGAGCAGGCTCAGGGCAAACGTGTCGACGGGCGTGCCGACGTGTACGCGGTCGCCGCCGTCGCGTACCGCGCGTTGACCGGCCGCCACCCGTTCAGCGCGCCCGATACCCCGGCGCTGCTGTACGCCGTCGTCCACAAGATGCCCGGGCGCCCCGGCGAGTTCGTGGAGGTCGATCCCGATGTCGACCGCTGGTTCGCCCTCGCGCTCGCGAAGTCTCCCGAGGAGCGGTTCGGGACAGGCGCGGACGCCGCACAGCACCTCACGTTGGCGCTCGCCGGGAATCTCGATCCGAAGCTGCGCAAGCGCGCCGACGGCCTGATCCGCAAGCACCCCTGGAACTAGGCACGCGCTACACTGAACGCTGGTGGGGATCTCCCTCGCGTTCAACGGCGCATTCTTCGCGTGGCCCTATCAGGCCGGAGTCGCAGCGTTCGTTCAGGATCGCGGACTGCTCGATAGCTCGAGCCGGATCTACGGCACCAGCTCCGGCGCGGTCGTGGCGGTGATGCTGGCGTGCGGCGTCGACATCGCGCGCGTCGGGCTCGACGCCGGCATGGAAGCAAACGCGCGCGCTGCCAACGGCCGCAAGCTGCCGTTCTTTCGCCCCGCGCGCGTGCTGGAGACCTACTTCTCGATCTTCGGCGCCGCACTCCCCGCCGATGCGCATCACCGCGCCACCGCGCGTCTGTTCATCCGCGGCACCCGCGTGCCACGGCTCCAGCGCATCCTCGTCTCCGACTTTCGCTCGAAGCAGGGCCTGCTCGATGCGCTCGGCGCCTCGATCGCGATCCCCGGCGTCACCGTGAGCTTCGCGCACCGCCTCGAGCCGCACGGCTGGTGTATGGACGGTGGCCCCGAGGCTCCCGACGACGATCGCCCCGGTATCGAGACCGTACGCGTCGGCGTGGGCCCGCGGATCCCGCGCACCAAGGCCGATCACATCACGCCGTCCACGCCGATCGGCTTCGAGCAGCGGTTCTCGCTGCTGCCGAGCGAGCGCCGCCGCGAGCTGTTTCATCGTGGCTACGCCGATGCGCGCGGGTACCTGAAGGCCGCATGACCACGATCCGCGCGCAGGTCCAGACCACCCTCACGACCGCGGCCGACGCGCTGCACGGGGAGGAGATCGCGAGGACGCGCATGCTCTTGCAGGTCGGATGGATCATCGCGGTCTTCGTCGCTGTCGCGGTGCTCGCACTCCCCGGTGATCCGCGCATCGGTCGCGCGCTCCTCGCGAGCATGGGCATCACCGTGCTCGGCAGCCTGTGGATGTTCCTCCAGCTGCGGGACCCGACCAGCTACGACCCGCGCCAGCTCAACGTCCTCGCCTTCGCCGCGATCGTGTGCGGGGAGCTCGGCATTCTCTACGTCGGCATCTTCTCGGCGGCGCCCCTGATCGTCGCGCTCGGCGTGTTCTTCTTCTGCCGCACCGAGGATCGTGCGAGCGCGATCGGGGTCTACGTCGTCGCCGCCGTGCTCCACGCCGTCCATTCGGTCGTGGTGATCGCGAAGATCCTCCCCGATCCCGGCTTCTCTCCCGTGCGCGCGAGCTGCTCCTGGGAGGCCCAGATCGCCGGCCAGGTGATCCTCCAGCAGCTCTACGCGGGCTGCTTCTTCCTCGCGCGTATCACCCGCAAGACCTCGCTCAAGGCCATTGATCAGCTCCAGAAAGCCACCCGCCTCGCCGCGCAGCGTGACGCCCAGGTCGCGGAGCTTCGCCAGGATCTCGACCGCGCGCTCATGATCGGCGGCCCCGGTCGATTCACCGGCCATCGCATCGGCTCGTGGGAGCTCGGCACCGTCCTGGGTCGCGGCGCGATGGGGGAGGTCTACGAGGCCACGCACATCAAGACCAACGAGGTCGGTGCCGTGAAGCTGCTCCGCCGCGAGCTCCTGTCCGATCCGCACCACGTCGAGCGGTTCTTCCGCGAGGTCCGCATCGCGTCGCAGATCGATTCGCCCAACGTCGTGCGTGTCCTCGAGGCCTCTTCGCCCACCGACCAGATCCCCTTCCTCGCAATGGAGCTCCTCCGCGGCCACACCCTCGGCGAGGTGCTCCGCTCCGGCCCGCTCACCGGCGCACGGCTCGCCGGCATGATCTCCCAGATCGCGGGCGTGCTCGAACAAGCGCGCGCCGCCGGCATCGTCCACCGCGATCTCAAGCCCCACAACCTGTTCCTCACCGAGGACGGGGTGTGGAAGGTCCTCGACTTCGGCGTCGCCCTGCTCGCGGACACCAGCGGCACCCTCACGCAAGGCGCGGTCATCGGCACCCCCGCGTACATGGCACCGGAGCAAGCGCGCGGCGAGCCCGTCGATCATCGCGCCGACGTCTACGCCCTCGCCGCGGTGATCTACCGCTGCCTCACCGGCCGCGTCCCGTTCGTCGCCAAGGACACCCCGGCGCTGCTCTACGCCGTCGTTCACGTGATGCCCCTCCGCCCCTCGGCGTTCGGCCCCGTGACACCGCAGGTCGAGGCCTTCCTCGCGATCGCCCTCGCCAAATCCCGCGACGCCCGCTTCCAGACCGCGGACGAGCTCGCGCTTCGCTACAGCGAGGCCGACGACGGCGCCCTGTCCACCGAGTTGCGCGAGCGCGCACGCCTGCTCTCGCGCCGCTATCCGTGGACCGAGCCCGAGAAGCCGGCGAAGCCGAAGGCCGCGCTCTGACGATCTAGGGCCGCGGCGAGTAGCGCGAGCCGGAGGAGATCGCCGAGATCCGCTGCGCGAGCTCGGCATCCTGGATGTCGTGCGGCAGCAGGCAGACCTGAACCAGCCAGTCGGTCGCGCACACGTGCTCGACCTGCCCGGCTTGCTCCTCTTTCCAGCGGAG
>JAYVLW010000403.1:0-9671 GCA_043759315.1 Myxococcales bacterium | reverse complement strand
TCGGCGATCACGAGCTCCACGCTGCCCGGCTCGGGATCATCGATCGAGGCCCAGAGATCGACGGCATAATAGTCCGCGAGCAACGCGCGCAGCGCGCGGAGATCGAACCGCAGGGTCAGCGTGCCCTGCTGATCCGGCAGCGCGCTCATCGCGAGCCACTGCGCGAGCGCGACATCGTGGCCCCGCGCGCCGAGTGCCGTCACCAGCTGATCGCGCCTGTCCCACGTGCGCGGCAAGCTCTCGAGGTCGCGCATCACGCGGACCACGCTGTTGTCGGCGTCGCTCTCCGCGTCGGGTCGGCACGCCGGGCTCGAGTCAAGCATCCACGTCTGGAGCGGCGCGACGAGCTGCCGCGCAGCGAGCATCACCTTTCCTCCGAGGCTGTGACCGGCGAGCGCGGCGACGCCGCCGACGGTCTCCGCGAGCGCGCGGACATCCTCGGCGCACGCGGCGATGGTGTGGGGCGGCTCGCCATCCTCCGAGCGCCCGTGCAGACGCAGATCGACGAGCACGACGCCCCACTCCGGGCGCCGCTCGTTGACCTTGCGCGCGATCCCGCGCCAGTTCGATCCGGCGCCGTACATGCCATGCGTGAGCAGCAGCCACTTGGTGGGCGCGGTGTCGCTCCGCGCGATCCGCTCGTGATGGAGGCGCGCCGGCACGCGCCGAGTGTGCCATGGTCCGAGCGTGGACGACGCGCTCGCCAGGCTCGCAGCCGCCGGCTTCGATCTCGTGCACGCGTTCGACGCGCACGCGGCCGCGCGCGAGCCGGGCTGGGAGCGCCTCGCTGGCGGGCCGCGCCTCGGACTGCTCGTCGGCAACACGCGCGCACTGTGGCCGGTGTTCTTCGCGGCGCGCCGCGCCGAGCCGGATCCGCTCGATCGATACACCGAGCGCACGCTCACCGATGCGTACCCCGGCGCGACGATCTACTTCGCGCACCGGGCCGAGGATGGTACGTTTCTCCCGTTCTCGCGGCTCGCCGTCGCGACCGGGTTCGCCGCGCTCGCACCGAGCCATCTGGTGATCCACCCCATCTATGGACCGTGGATCGCGCTACGCGGACTCGTCGTGATCGACGGCGAACCGCCGCCGCGCGCGCCGATCGTGAAGCCGTGCACCTGCGGCGAGCCATGCCGACGTGCCCTGGCGGCGGCGCTTCCGACCACCGACCCAGGCGCCTGGCTGGCCGTGCGCGACGCATGTACCCTGCGTGCGCACCGCTACGACGACGACCAGATCGAGTTCCACTACGCGGCCGCCTGGTCGCGCGTGGGTCCGGGCTCCTCAGGCGGGTGAGGCCCCCACCCGATCTGGCCGGGCTAACCACGCGACGTTGCTCGTCGAGCCCGCGGCCCACTGCTTGCAACTTCGTCGAACGTGGCCCCCCGTCATCTCGCGCTCGCCGCCCTGCTCGCTACCTCGGCGTGCGGCTTCACCGTCCCGGCCGGCGGCGGTAGCGGCGACGACGTCGAGCCCAACCCCGAGCCTCCCGCCGCGGCAGCGCGCAAGTGCGCGACCGGTGATCCGGCGCTCCGGCTGTGCATCGACTTCGACGACGATCAGACGCTGACGAGCGACGGCTCTGGCCGTGGCCACGACGCGATCGGCATCAGCTACACGGTGACGCCGCGCGCCTCCGAGCAGGCCATCATGGTCGACAGCACGACGCAGCTGGTGGTGGCCGAGACGCCCGACCTCGACATCACGAACAACCTGACCGTCACGCTGATGGCGCAGCCGACCAGCTACCCGCAGGGCGGCGCCGCGTACTGGGCCATCGACAACAACAAGCAGTACTTCATCTCGTACCAGCGCGACGGCAAGTTCCGCTGCGGCATCGGCACCACCACCGTCGATGCCGCGGTCGGCGTTCCGAAGGACGCCTGGTATCACGTCGCCTGCACCTTCGATCACGGGCAGCTCAAGCTGTTCGTGCAGGGGCAGCTCGCCGGCTGCCGCACCATGCCGAACACGATTCCGATCAACGGCAGCGAGGGCCTCGCGATCGGCGGCAACATCGGCGTCGGCAACGTGTTCTCGGACCAGTTCATCGGCGGCCTCGACAACATTCAGGTATTTGCGCGCACGCTATCGATGGACGAGGTGTGCTCGGCAGCAGGCAAGAGCGGCTGCTGGAAGACCTGCGTCCAGTAGATCCCCGATCGACCCGTTCAGACCGTTGGGTTAGTCTGTGCTGCCGTGCCGGACGTCCTCGACGCCTTCCATCCGCTCGTCGCAGGATGGTTCCGCGACAAGTTCGGCGCGCCGACCGATCCGCAGCGCGATGGCTGGCCGCGGATCGCGGCGGGCGAAGACGTCCTGATCGCCGCGCCCACCGGGTCCGGCAAGACGCTCGCCGCGTTCCTGGCGTGCATGAACGAGCTGGTGTGCCGCGGGCTCGACGAAGGTCTCTCGGATCACACGCAGATCCTCTACCTCTCGCCGCTCAAGGCGCTGTCGAACGATGTCCAGCGCAACCTCGAGAGTCCGCTTGCCGAGTTGAACGTCTACGCCGCGGCCCGTGGCGTGAAGCTTCCAGAGATCCGCGTGGCGGTGCGCACCGGTGATACGCCGGCCTCCGAGCGCGCGAAGATGGCGAAGCGCCCCGCGCACATCCTCGTCACCACGCCGGAGTCGCTGTACATCCTGCTGACCTCCGAGAAGGGCCGCGCGTCGCTCGGTCAGCTGCGCACGGTGATCGTCGACGAGATCCACGCGATCGCGGGCGACAAGCGTGGCGCGCACCTCGCGCTCTCGCTCGAGCGCCTCGAGCGCCTCGTCACGCAGTGCACGGGCAAGGGGCCCGTGCGCGTCGGGCTGTCCGCCACGCAGAAGCCGATCGAGCGGATCGGCCGCCTGCTCGTCGGCTCCCGGCGGCCGTTGCCGCACATCTGCGACTCGGGCCATCGCCGCACGATCGATCTCGCGATCGAGATCACCGACGACGAGCTCGGCGCCGTCGCCTCGAACGAGCAGTTCGGCCGGGTCTACGATCGGATCGCCGAGCTGGTCACGCAGCATCGCTCCACGATCGTGTTCGCGAACACGCGGCGGCTGGTCGAGCGGGTCAGCGCGGCACTCGAGCAGCGGCTCGGCGAGGAGCACGTGGTGGCGCACCACGGGTCGATGTCGCGCGCGCTGCGCCTCGCGGCCGAACAGAAGCTGAAGCTCGGCCAGGTCAAGTGCGCCGTGGCCACGGCATCGCTCGAGCTCGGCATCGATGTCGGCACCGTGGACCTCGTGGTCCAGATCGGATCGCCGCGATCGATGGCCACGCTGATCCAGCGCGTCGGTCGATCTGGCCACTCTCTCGGAGGCACGCCGAAGGGCCGGATGTTCGCGATGACGCGCGACCAGCTGATGGAGTGCGGGGCCCTCGTGCGCGGGATCAAGCGCGGCAATCTCGACGAGATCACGCTGCGCGATGCGCCGCTCGACATCCTCGCGCAGCAGATCGTGGCGATCTGCGCCGCCGAGGAGATCCGCGAGACCGAGCTCGTCGATCTGATCACGGGCGCCGTGCCGTACCAGAACCTGTGCCCGATCAAGCTCGAGCAGGTGCTCGAGATGGTGTCGGAGGGCGTCTCGGACCGGCGCGGTCGCAACGGCGCGCACGTCCACCGCGATCGGATCTCCGGGATGCTGCGCGGGAGGCGGGGTGCGCGGCTCGCCGCGATCATGTGCGGCGGCGCGATCCCGGACAGCAACAACTATGCGGTCGTGCAGTGGCCCGAGGAGACGAAGGTCGGCGAGGTCGACGAGGACTTCGCGATCGACAGCTCCGCGGGCGACATCTTCCAGCTCGGCAACACGGCCTGGAAGATCAAGCGCATCGAGATGGCGAAGGTCTACGTCGAAGACGCGAAGGGCCAGCCGCCGTCGATCCCGTTCTGGTTCGGCGAGGCGCCGGCGCGCACGCGCGAGCTCTCGGACGAGGTGTCGTCGCTGCGCGGAGATATCGATGCGCGGATCGCGAGCGGCGATGACAGCGAGCTCACCTCGGCGTGGCTCGCCGCCGAGACCGCGATGTCGCTGCTGGCGGCGAAGCAGCTCGTCGCCTACCTCACGGCGGCACGCGCGGCGCTCGGCGCCCTGCCCCGCACGGATCTCGTGATCGCGGAGCGGTTCTTCGACGAGGCGGGCGGGATGCAGCTCGTGATCCACGCGCCGTTCGGCGGGCGGATCAACCGCGCGTGGGGCCTCGCGCTGCGCAAGAAGTTCTGCGTGACGTTCGACTTCGAGCTGCAGGCGATCGCGACCGACGACGGCATCGTGATCTCGCTCGGCCAGCCGCACAGCTTCCCGCTCGAAACGGTGTTCGGCTACGTGCCTTCGCACGTGGCCGAGGCGACGCTGATCCAGGCCCTGCTCGATCGCCCGATGTTCGAGATCCGCTGGCGGTGGAACGTCACGCGCTCGCTCACGGTGCTGCGCCGGCGCAACGGCAAGCGCGTGCCGCCGCATCTATTGAAGATGCGCTCCGCCGATGCGCTCTCCGTGGTGTTCCCGCAGGCGGTCGCGTGCGGCGAGAACATCCAGGGACCCCGCGAAGTGCCGGACCACCCGCTGGTGTTCGAGACAGTGCGCGACTGCCTCGTCGAGGCGATGGACATGGCCGGGTTCCGCGCGATGCTCGAGCGTCTCGAGAGTGGTGAGATCGCGATCCTCGCGAAGGACACGGTCGAGCCGAGCCCGCTCTCGCACGAGCTGCTGAACGCGAATCCCTACGCGTTCCTCGACGACGCGCCGCTCGAGGAGCGCCGCACCCGCGCCGTGCAGCTGCGCCGCGGCCTGCCCGCGCAGATCAAGAGCGCGGACGAGGTCGGCCAGCTCGACGAAGCGGCGATCGCGGCGGCCACCGAGGAGGTCGCGCCGGTGGTGCGAGACATCGACGAGCTGCACGATGCACTGCTCGCGCTGTGGCTCGTCCCCGAGCAGCGCGGCACCGCCCTCGCCGCGGGCGCCGACGACTGGTTCGCAGCGCTCACCGCCGCGGGTCGGGCGTGCCGCCTGCGCTGGGAGATCGATGGCATCGAGTACGCGGCGTGGGTCGCCACCGAGCGGCTCGGCGTCGCCCGCATCCTGCTCGGCGATGTCGAGTGCGTGCCGATGATCGCCACGCCCTCGTGGTCGAAGATCCCACCGCGCGAGGAGGCGATCACGAAGCTCGTCGGCGCGCACCTCGATCACCGCGGTCCGGTGTCCGCGCGCGGGCTCGCCGCGGAGCTCGGGCTGCCCCTCGGCGAGCTGATCGGGGGGCTCCTCGCGCTCGAAGGCGATGGCGCGATCCTGCGCGGATCGTTCACGCCGAACGCGCTGCCGATCAACCGCGCGAGCACGATGCGCGCGGCGCTGACCGCCGCCGACGAGGCCGGGACGTCGCCCGATCTCGAGTGGTGCAACCGCCGCGTGCTCGCCCGCATCCACCGGCTCACGCTCGCGCGGCTGCGCAAGGAGATCGAGCCTGTCAGCGCGGGTGCGCTGATGCGGTTCTTGCTGCGCTGGCAGCGCGTCGCGAAGCACACGCAGGTGATCGGCAGCGACGGCCTCGCGCGGGTGATCGAGCAGCTCCAGGGCTTCGAGACCGCGGCCGGTGCGTGGGAACGCGAGGTGTTGCCCGCGCGCCTGCACGGCTACGATCAGACCCTGCTCGATCAGCTGTGCCTCGCGGGCCACGTCGTGTGGTGCCGGCTCAGCCCGCGCAGCGCGCAGTCGATCGCCGTCGCGCCGGCCGGAGCCGAGATCGACGAGCTGGATGCTGCGCCGGCGGAGCAACAGATGCGGTTCCGGCGCGATCCGCACGACGCGACCCATCCGTACAACGTCGCCGAGGCCGCGGCCGAGGCGGCCTCGCGCAGCGGCTGCACGCGCGAGGAGATCGCGGCGGCAGCAGCGCACGCGCTGACCGGGGTGCGCACGCCGGGGTACGGCGAGCAGATGATCGTTCACCTCGTGACATCGTCCGCGATGATGCGGCGCGAGGAGCTCGCGCCGCCGCCGCCCGTCGCGGTCGCGGCTCTCCCCGCGCGCTCGCGGCTCGCGCCATCGCGATCGGCGCCGCTCGCGCTGATGCTGCGCCGCGATGCCGGCTGGTTGCGCGCCGCCGCCGCGGTCGGCACGCAGGTGGAGCCGCCGATCCTCGGCTCCCTCGCCACGCGGGTCCGCGACGTCCTCGCCACGCAGGGCGCGTCGTTCCTGTCCGACCTCGTGACCGCGCTCGACCTGCCGCCGACGGACGTCGAGGAGGCGCTGTGGGAGCTCGTCGGCGCGGGCCTCGCGACCGCCGATGGCTTCGCGAGCCTGCGCGTGCTCGTCGATCGCAAGCGCGGCGAGGTCAAGAGCCTGTTCGATCGCGCGCTGACCGCGAACCAGAACACCGCGCCGCCCGTGCCGAGCTTGCGAGGCGGACGATGGGCCGAGGCGATCAAGCGCACGCGCACGCGTGATACGCAGCGCCCCGGCCACGCGCTGCGCTCGCTGCCCACCGCTGCGGGCCGGTGGTCGCTGCTGCCGGCGTGCAACCCGAGCGCGGTCGACCCCGAAGCGTCGGCGCGCCAGCTGCTGCTCCGCTACGGCGTGGTGTTCCGCGATCTGCTCTCGCGCGAGTCGAGCCTACCGCCGTGGCGCGAGCTGCTCGTGGCGCTGCGCCGCCTCGAGGCGCGCGGCGAGATCCGCGGCGGCCGGTTCATCCACGGCTTCGTCGGCGAGCAGTTCGCGCTGCCCGAAGCGCTCGACGAGCTGCGCTCCGCGCGCCATCCGTCACCGGGCACCGAGGTCTGCCGGATCGCGGCGACCGATCCGCTGAACCTCGTCGGCGTGCTGACGCCCGGGCCGCGCGTGCCGGCGATCGTCGGCAACGCCGTGCTGTTCCTCGACGGCCAGGCCGTGGCGTCGGTCGAGGGTGGTCAGCTGGTGCACCGGGCACCGCTGCCGCCAGGAGCCCGGGTCGATCAGGATCTGGTGTACACCCCGCCCCCTCGCCCGCCGCAGATCGCGTCGCAGGCGGCGCTTCCGCTGTAGCGTCTGCTGTAGCCTTCCGGTCGTGCTGTCCCTCCTCCGCTCGCTCGCTCGCACCCCGCACGTCGGAGCCCTGCTCTCGACCTGGCGCGGCCGCGGGATCGCGCTGTTCGTGGTGGCCCAGCTCCTCCTCCCGATCCTCTACTTCACGCGCAAGGATCCCCACGACGAGCGGTTCGCGTGGCGCATGTTCTCGCCGATGCGCATGGCGCGCTGTGCACCGAGCGCGACCCTCGGCGACGCGCCGTTCAACCTGGGCGGCGAGTTCCACGAGGCGTGGCTCGAGCTCGCGCAGCGCGGCCGCTTCCGCGTGATCGAGGCGATGGGCGCGCGGCTGTGCACGGAGCACCCGAACACTGCCGTACGCATCTCGATCGATTGCGTCTACCTCGATCGCGAGCCGCGCAGCTACGGCGGCTACGACATGTGCACGGTGCCCGAGCTCTAGCGATGGCGAAGAAGCGCAAGGGCGGCAAGCCCGTGACAAGGCCGACATCGCCGAGCACCTCGCCGGCCGCGCCGACGAAGCGCGTGGCGGCGCCCGCATCCGCGAATCCGACCACCAAGCCACCCAAGGTCGTGGCGCTGCCATCCCCCGAGCCCACGTTCTGGTTCGGCTTCGACGTCGCGTGGGCGAAGATCGCCGTCGTCCGCGTCGTCCTGTTCGGGCTGCTCGCGATCGATGCGATCCTCCAGATCCGCCACGCCCCGCGCTACGGCGCGGGTGGGTTCAACGTCGCCCAGATCCCCGGCCTCGATGCGCTCGGGCCGACGCGCGCGCTGTACGAGATCGCGCAGCTCGTCTCGGCGTATCTGTTCGTGCTCGCCGCGCTCGGCGTGGCAACGCGCTGGGTGCTCCCCGCGGTGACCGGGATCTATGCGTGGCTCTACTTCACGAGCCAGCTCGATGGATATCAGCACCACTACCTCGTCGCGCTCGTGCTCGGCATCTCGTGCTTCGTGCCGTGGGAACGCCGCGCCGATGCCGGGCCCGCCACGCCTGTGCGCACCTGGGCGGTGCGGCTGATCCTCGTCCAGCTCGCGATCCTCTACCTGTGGGCCGCGATCTCGAAGATGAACGCGGCCTGGCTCGATGGCCGGACGCTCGCGAATCAGATCACCGGGCCGCTGCGCGAGCTCGTCGATAGCTCGGTCGGCATCAAGGCCGCGGCGAGGTTCGCGATCTTCGCGGAGCTCACGCTCGCGCTCACCATCTGGATCCGGCCGGCGTGGTTCATCGCGCTCCCGCTCGGCGTGCTGTTCCACACCGGCATCTTGCTGTCCGGCCTCGAGATCGGCCTGTTCGCGTGGCTGATGCTCGGGATGTACCTGCTCGTGGTACCGGATCGCGCGTTCGTGTGGGCGGCCGAGCAGAAGCCGGTCGTGGCCGCCCGCCGCGTGCTCTCGCAGATCAAGCTCGAGGGCGATCTGGCGACCGGCATCGCGGTCGTCGGTGGTGCGGCAGCCGCGATCGGCGTGGCGCTGCTGTGCCGGCTCGACCACGCGCTCACCGTGGCGATCGCCCTCGCGCTGGTGCCGATCATCGCGGTCGCCGCGCGCCGGCTGCGCGGTCAGCGCGGTGGCGCGTTCGTGGGCGTCGCACACCTCGCGGCGATCCTCGTGTGGATCGCGGTCGATCGTGCGAGCACCGTGGCCGTCGACTACTACCGGTTCTGGGGCGGATCGTCGCGCCGGCTCGGTGATGTCGAGTCCTCCGAGCGGGCGTATCGCAGGCTCACGGAGATCCAGCCCGACGAAGGCCAGGGTCACTTCCAGCTCGGACGCCTGCTGCTCAAGCGTGGCGAGGAGACCGAGGGGCTCGCCGAGCTGCGGCGCGCCCAGGCCGAGGAGCCCGCGCGTGCGCGCGCGTACATCGCCGAGGCCGAGTACCTCACCTCCAAGGGTCGTGCCGCCGAGGCCATCGAGAAGGCGCGCGAGGCCACCTACGCCGAGCCCGAGAGCCAGGCCGCACAGCAGCTGCTCGACAGCCTGACCAAACCGAACCAGCCGACGCCGCAGCCCAAGGCGCAGCCCGACGACGATCACGAATGACCCGGCCCCCCTCTCTCGATGCAAGCGACACGAACGTGGAGCGCGCCGCACCCCGGACCGGTGCGAAGGTGGATCGCGCCACGCGCGCCCACCGCATCGGCGAGATCCTCGACAGCCACTTCCCGGCTCCCCCGATCCCGCTCGATCACGGCGATCCGTTCCAGCTCCTCGTCGCGGTGATCCTGTCGGCGCAGTGCACGGATGCACGGGTCAACCTCGTCACGCCCGCGCTGTTTGCCCGTGCGCCCGATGCGGCCACCATGGCGACCCTGACCGCGGCGCAGATCATGCCGTTCATCAAGACCTGCGGGCTCGCGCCCGGCAAGGCGAAGGCGCTCGCCGCCATGGCGCGCATCCTCGTCACCAAGCACGCCGGTCAGGTGCCGCGCGACATGGCCGCGCTCGAGGAGCTGCCCGGCGTGGGCCACAAGACGGCGAGCGTGGTCATGTGCCAGGCGTTCGGCGTCCCTGCGTTTCCCGTCGATACGCACATCCACCGCCTCGCCGGTCGCTGGCAGCTGTCGCGCGCGCGGACGGTGGAGGAGGTCGAGGCTGATCTCAAGAAGCTGTTCCCCGAGGATCGCTGGAACGCGCTCCAC
>JAYVLW010000402.1:0-12108 GCA_043759315.1 Myxococcales bacterium | reverse complement strand
GCCGCCCGCGCCGCGTCCACCGCCGCCGCCGCCCCCGCTATCGCCCGTTCCGGTCGTCGCCGCGACACCGATCCCACCGGGACCACACCCGGTCGCGGCGAGCGTGTTCCCACCGACCCCCGCGCCGGGGCCCGCGCACATCGGGTCAGCGCCATAGCAGCCGCCCGTGCCGTCGATGGTGCCCGCGATCGCGACATCGGTGCCCGAGACGAACACGGCAGAGCGAGGGCCCGTGAAGCGGATCGTGGCGCCAGCGGTGACGGTGAGGCGATGGAAGGTCCATACGCCGATCGGCTGCGTGCCCGTGGTGCGCAGCTCGAACGCGATGCCCGCGCTGATGCCCTGACCGGCGGCGCGCGTGACCACGCCGCTGATCGCACCGCTGTCGGTGTTGAACGTCGCGACGCCGCCGGCCACCGTGATGTCCATCGTCAAGCCCGCTGTTGCCGTGATGCCGACGCCGTTGCTCGGATCCACGTCGAGGCAGCGCGCGCCGGGCGCCAGTGGCATGCAGCCGAGCTCGCACGTCGTCGGCGCCACGCCTCCGCAGGTCAACGTCGCGCCCACGCACGAGCACGAGAGGTTCGCGTCGATCGACACGTCAGGCGGCGCGTCCGCATCGTCCGGGCCGGCATCGTGAGGTGAACGCACGCAGACGCCGAGATCGCAGATCAACGGATCGGGGCAGTCGGTTCCGTTCGCGCACGGAGCGCCCTCGGGCGGCGTGGGGTGGAAGCACGCGCCCAGCACCAACATGACCCATGTCCTCCTCACCTCACCAGTATCGCCTGGATCGGGTCGCGCTGGGCCCACCTCCTCGCACGCGGTTGGGTTCGGGCGGACCCGCGCCCCGATGCCAACTAGCCGTTCCGTCTGGCGAGCCGGCGTGGCCCGACGGCTGCACGACAGGTCGACGTCAACCCACGAAAGGCAACGGTCATGAAGGCAAGCAAGTTCCTCGTTCTCGCCGGCGGCATCCTCGGCATCCTCGCGTTCTTCCTCCCGATGGTCACCCTGCACCGCGCCGACTACTCCGGTTCGGCCAGCGCGTTCCAGATCATCAAGGGCCTGCAGGTCGCGGGCGACGCGGTGAACGCCGATGAAGTGCGGGCGGCGGCGATGAACAGTGAAGCTGTCGCGTCGGCGAAAGAGGGCATCGATGCGATGAAGGGGATCGTGATGGCGATCTTCGTCCCCGCGATTCTCCTCTTGGCGCTCGGAGCGCTCGGCGTCAGCAAGCGGAAGTTCGGCCGCGTCGCCGGCTTCTTCTCGCTGCTGTTCGGCGTGATCGGGCTCGGGATCGGCATGCTGCTGAAGAGCGCCGCCGGTGCGGATGCTGGCATCGGGCTGACGCTCCTGCTCGCGACGGGCGCGCTGGGCACCGTCGGTGGCCTGCTCGCGCTGATCAAGCCCGAGCGCGCCGCGCAGCCCGTGTCGCAGGCACCGCGGCTCGCCGGCGTTCCGGCCTGAACCGGTTCGTTGCGGATGTGATGGGTCGGGAGGCATCCCGGCCCATCGGTCGTTCCGGACTACTTCGGTGTCGCGGTCGGCGAGATCTGGTTGCCGGTGACGGTGCCGTGCGTCCACACGAGACCAACGCCACCTCCGCCACCACCACCGCCGCAATCGCCATTGCCGCCGGTGGCTCCGGTGGTGTTGCCGAGCGCGGAGCCCTGACCGCCAGGACCCCCATTGCCGGCGCCCGCGGTGCCTGCGGCGGCGCGGGTGTTGTAGCTCACGGTGGTGCCGTCGCTGCCGGGACCACCCGCGGTGCCGGATCCGCCGCCGCCACCTCCGCCGCCACCATTCGCGGCGACCTTGCCGTTGATCGTGATCGTCGGCGCATCGAAGCCGATCATGCCGCCCGAGCCGCCGCCGCCGCCGCCATCGCAGTTGGTGCCGAACAGACCGCCGCCGCCTGCCGCGAACACGCCGCCGGTCGTCGCGACCGTGATGCTCGCGCCGGCGATCAGGTACACGGCGCCGCCGCCAGCCGCGCCGACGCCGCGCTGCGCGCCGGCGGTGCCACCATCGCCGCCCTTGCAACCACCGCGGATGACCGCCGTGGTCTGCGAGGCTCCGGCGACGCCGCCGGCCGCCTTGCCGGTGGGTGCGCCGTTGTTGTTCTCGTCACCGCGGCCCCCGTCGCCACCCTTCGCCTGGAAGCTGCCACCCGCTCCACCGGCACCACCGCCCGTATCGTCGGCGCCGGCCTGCGCGGCGGTGCACGCCGCGGAGTTCGCGGCAGCACCCGGCGTGTTGCCGGTGGTGGATACATCGAGTGTGTTCTGGACGTCGATCGATTGTGTCGCGACCAGGACAAGCGGCCGGCCGCCGACGGCGTGCGTCGCGCCGCCGATCGTGATCGTGGTCGCCGCGATCACGCACAGATCGGGCCCATTTGTCTGCGGTACGACCTGCGTGCAGCTGGTGTCGGTGTTGATCGTCCCCGGCAGGTTCATCGGATTCACGGGCACGCTCGTGAGGCAGATGTTGATCGGCGTACCGAAACACTGGCGCGCGTCCGCGATGTAGCCGTCGGGAGTATCGACCGAGACATCGACGGCCGCATCGATCGGCGGCTCCTCACCGACGCAGATGCCCGAGAGCGATCCGCTGGAGCTGCCGTAGCGCTGACCCGACGTGCACTCTCCATCTTCGAAGCTGCACAGGCCGTTGAGCATCTCGCAGCGACCCGCGCCGGGTCCGCCCGTGCATTGCGCGTCGGTCTCGCAGTGAAATGCGGCGCCGCCGGACCACGGCGAGCATGCCGAGATCGCGAAGGTGAGCGCGCACGCAGCGAGTCTCATCCCGCCCATTGTAGAGCAAACCGCTGAGATCCCGCGAGGATGAGCCGAGCACGTTGTTTCCTCCCGCTCCCGATGCTCCCGCAATAGAATCAAAGGCATACGCGCGTATCGACATGCCCCGACCGCTTCCCGCCAGCGCGGGCTGCCATCGATCGGCCTCGAGGTGACCACTCCGAACGAGGTCGAGCTGACGCCGATCCCGGCCGGGGCCTCGGTTCTGCGATGCCGCGAGCACCGAGATGGCAAGACGGTGGGCGAGCTCGAGGTCTCGATGTTCGCCGCCGCACTGCTGATCGATCGCGACGGGATTCTCGAACAGAAGGCGCGCGAAGCGGGGGAGAGCAGCGCGGAGGCGGCGAGCATCGCGGGCACGTTCGCGATCTCGCTTCCGGGTGCGAGCGGCTATCGCGCGGATGTCGAGCCATCACGCAAGCACGGCCTGCCGTACATCCATGTGTTCGCGATGGCGCCGCACGATCTCTGCATTCAGGGCGGCATCATCGTCACCGTGCGCAGCGCACAGCCCGAGTGGCCTGCTGCCGAGGTGATCCTCGGCTCGCTGCGCCTGCTCACGCGCAGCAGCACCGCGGCACCCGCGAACGACGAGGCGCACGCGCCCCTCCTCCCGCTCGTCAAGAAGTAGGTGCCGCCGTCGTGCGTGCATCCAGTCAGGGTTTCTTCTTCCAGCGCCGGTCGGCGGGATTGGTGAACGCGCCATAGACCTGGCGGACTTCGCGCTTCTGCACGCCGGCATACGCGGTCGCGGCGGCGAGGCGGATCGCGGCGTAGGTGCCGCCGTTTGCGAATGCGAGCACCGTGGCCTCGAGCGGCGCGGCGTTCGCGAACAGGAAGTCGCGCGTCATCAGCAGCGGCACGCGTGTCGCCGACGGCACGTCCTCCTCCATGTACGCGGCCGTGTGGCACGCGATCGCGATCGCGCCCTTCGTCATCGTGCCGGGTGTCGGCCACTGGAAGGATTCGAGGTCCATCAGCCGGTTATGCCCGACCCATGCCACGATCTGCGCGGCGCCCCCCGCGTCGAGCGGCGTCCCGTCGGCGAGGGTCACCGTGCGCGCCTTCGCGCCCGACACGTCCTCCGCATACGCGGCGAGGGCGCGATCGATCGCCGTGCCGCGCCAGCCGTGGATCACGAGATCGATCTCGAGCTTCGCGGGGGCCCCCTGCTTTCGCCAGGTCGCCGGCGTGCTGATCACGCGTCGGTACACGTGGACCGCGAGCACGTCACCATCGCCGGTCTCGCCCGCCTTCTGCTTGAGCATCCGCTTCCATCCGCTGCCGCGGCGTACGAACCACTCGCCGAACCCCGGCGTCGTCGACCAGTACAGGTTCGTTTCGGGGTTATCGCCGTCCCCGAGCTTCTTGTTGCCGCACGCGATGATGGTGCTCTCGCACAGCGGTACGTGCACCTCGACGACGAGGGGCCTGCCCGCCTTCGCATCGGCGACGACGCGGTCCGTGAGCGCCGCGAGCCAGATCTCCTCCTGGGTGGGAGCGGCGCTCGCCGTCGGGGTGATCGCCACGAGACACAATGCGATGGCTATCCAGTTCATCGACGGGAAGACAGCGTTCCATGGCCACCGTTGCGGTCCGGTTTCGTGAAATAGGCGCGGGGGCTCGCGCGTTCGCGGCGTCTACGACGGCAGCTTCGAGCGCGCTTCGTCGATGGCAGTGCGCGCCGCGATGCGGAGGCGCGAGAGACGAGCGAGGACATCGGACGTGGGCGTCGGTTTCTTCTGATACAGCGCATCGAGCCAGCGCAGCGCCGCGAACGGCGAGGTCAGCGCGACGGCGGCGGCCGCGAACGAGAGTGGCGGCGGCAACAGGACCATCGAGCCCGCGACGAGGCCAGCGGCCCAGAGCGGATAGACGACGAGCGCTGCGCCGAGCTTGATCGTCGAGGTCGCGTCGGGATCCGCCTTGCGCGCGATCCACCGGGGCAGGAAGTACGGGATCGCGTACAGCGCGAAGCCCGAGGCGGCGAGAGGTGCGAGCGCGGCGCGGCGCAGCGGCGAGAGCGGCGCCGCGATGGGCGCCGGTGGGCCGCCGGCGATCTGCGCATCGTCGAAGCCGAGGCTCTCGAGCTCGCCGTAGTAGGCATCGACGTGCTGCGCGACCCGCGCGACCAGCGTCGAGTCGACGGTCCGCAACGTGCGCGCTGCGAGCTCGACCTGGCGGCCCACCGCGGACCAGCCAGCGAGCGTGCGATCGCCCGCATCGGCTGCGAGCAACTCTGCAACACGCGCGATGCGCATGCGATCCTGGTGCGTCTCGCCTTCGACGAGCAGGTCCTTGAGGTCGTCTTCCATCTGTGCGGTCGCCGCGCGGATCTTCTCCTCGCCCTCGCCGGGCACGCTCGCGAACGTGCGCACGGGCCCCCACAGCACGAGGCAGCGCGAGCGGAAGTCAGACGGTGCATCGAACTCGAGGGCCACGGCCTGAAACGTGGGTGGGACGCCGTTGCGATCCGCCGCGGCCTGCAGCATGCGGGCGGCACCCGTCTTGAGCGGCGCGAGCTTCGACTCCGAATGGCTGGTGCCCTCCGGGAAGATCAGGATGTTTCCACCGCTCGCGACGTGCGCCGCGATCTTCTCGAACACCGCCGCGTTCGCCGACGCGTCCTTGTCGGGGTTGTCCTTCTTGCGGATGATCGGTACCGCGCCCGCGCGATCGAGCAGCCACGACAGCCCCGGGATGTTCCACAGGGTGGACTTCGCGACCGGCGAGATCTCGCAGGGTGCGTCGGTCATCACCAGCACCGGATCGAGGAGTGCGTTCGAGTGGTTCGAGACGAACACGCGCCCGCGGGTCTCCACCGCGGGTGCCTCGCCGAACCGCTCGATGTCGCGGAAGTAGAGGCGCATCACGCGCCTGAACGTGCTGACGAGCGCACCGCGCAGCGTCGGCGGATCGCGAACCTCGTCAGCGAACGGGACGGTCACCTCCGCATGATGCCACGGTCAGCCGTGCACGAGTGCGCCGGCCGACCACGTCGTCATCGGGGTGATGCTGGCATCGAGCGTGGCCGCCGTTGCACTGTGCGCGACGCAGAACCAGCGCTCGCCATCGGAGTCCTCGCGGACGGCCGCGCACATCCCGCACCGCGGAGACATGTCGGCCGCGGCGGGCATCCCGACGACCAGGGTCGGGCATGACGCCACGTGAAGCACGCGGTTCGGGATGTTCTTCCCGTGCAGGCCGAACTGCCCCACGACGATGAGGTCGCCGCGGATCTCGATACCAACCACGATGCGGTATCGCCGCACCCGGCCGAGAAGATTCGGTTCACGCAGTGGGGGGCTCATATCTCGAGCGAAGCGCTGCACGGGTCGTGCCCGGTGCCTGGGGCGCAAATCGCTGTTCGGCGTGGGGTAGTAGTGGGCGCCGACGCACACGGTGAGCGCGTGTCCCCGTTGAGCGATCGACATCGCTCGTGGGAGAGTCGTTCCGTGGCGGCCAGGGACCGAGACGCTGTCGAGCTTCGCGGCGTAGCCGCGCTCGTCGCTTCGGCAACGCGTGAGCTGGTCGCGCCTGTCCTGCTCGTGACGAACGGCGCGAAGACGATCGGCATGACGAGTGCGGAGCTCCTGCGTCCGTGGGATCCGAAGCAGCTCTCGGTGCTTCTCGCATTCGATGGATCGATCGCCGTTCCGGTCGCGAACTGGGGAATGGGCCGCTATTCGGGGGTCGGCATGATCGATCTTTCCGGCCCGGTGCCAGCCACCGCCGACGTTCGCCCGCTCCCGATCGCGAGCGTGTGCGCGAGTCAGGACACGCGCGGTGCACCGTCAGCGATCGCCGCGATCATGGTCGCCAACGGCCACATCGTGCGCGAGCTCATCCCTGTCCACATCGATGTCTTTGATGGCGGCGGCATGAGCGATGATCCGACTCGCCTCGCGAGCCCGATCGATCCGAATCACGCCGGTGCGCCCATCGAAGGCGGCGTGCTGTTCACGTGGTTCCCGCCGGATAAGTTGCTCGGCCGCAAGAGCGAGGTGCTCGCGGTCGCCATGACCTTTCCGTACCGCGCAGGTGCGTTCCAGCCACGTGCGACCCCCGCGATCGCGGAGCTGATCGGTCTCGACGATCTGGGCCGAGCGCTGATCCAGGCAACCCCGGTGGCCGAACGTCCCGAGCTGCATCAGATCACTGGCGAGATCGCCGAGGTGAAGTCAGATAAGGCGCCCGTCCTCGACGGTGTCGACGAGTACCGCCAGAAACGCGAGCGCACGTAGCCTCCGTAAGCCGGCTCGCGTTCGTAACCCCGTCCGCACCTTCCGGCTGACACCACTCGGGTACGGGTGGGGATGCGTCGACAGGTTCTGCTAGTCGTGGTCCGGCCACCTCCGGTATTGAGGTTCACCGTGCGCCGACTAGCAGACCGTTACACGATGGATCTTCCCGTCGAGATCACCGCCCAGGGCATGACCCAGCGCGTGGCGCTGCAGGATCTGTCGCGAACCGGCATGTTCCTGCAGATGACCGCACCGTTCCCGAACGGGACGGAGCTGCAGGTCGCGATCGTGCACGAAGGTCGCCGCCTCTACACGCACGCGAACGTGACGCATAGCTTGCCCGAGGCCGAGGCCCGCTCGCTGGGGCGCGTCGCCGGTGTCGGCATCGCGTTCCAGTCCGCGATCTCGCCGATGGCTCACCTGTTCCAGATCGCGGTCGAGCGCATCGTCCGCGAGCGCCGCACCACAGCGCGCCCGGTCGGCTTGCATGTCGTGATCGCTGATCGGTCCATCCGCGTGCTCGAGCGCATGTCGTGCGCGCTCGATGAAGCCGGCTGCACCGTCGCGATCGCCACCACCGGCATGGAGGTGCTCGCCGCATGCCTCCGCAAGACTCCCGATGTCGTGCTGGTCGAGCGCGACCTGCCCGTGATGGACGGCCTCCGCGTGATCGCCGAGATGGCAGCCGATCCGGCCCTCGCCATGGTTCCGGTGATCATCACCTCCGAGCAGCCCGCGGACATCGACGTCGCGTTCGAGGCCGGCGCGATGGACTTCATCGCGAAGCCGTTCACGGCGATCGAGGTCGTGGCACGCGCCCGTCGCTTGCCGCACGCGCAGCCCGCCGTGGTCACCGATCGCGTGGTGCTGCGTGGCTCGCTCGGCGAGATCGAGCTGCCCGGTCTGCTCACGATGTTCGAGCACGAGCGCAAGACGGGCCGCCTCGTCCTGTTCGGCGCGCAGACCGCGTGGATCGATCTCATCGAGGGCCGCATCGTCGGCGCCGGCGCGTCGGGACAGTCCGCACCGACGCGCGCGGTGATGATGTCACTGCTTGACTGGACGCACGGCTCGTTCGAGCTGATCGTCACCGTCCCCGACGACACCGGCGTGACCTTCCCCGTCACGCATCTGCTCCTCGAGCACGCGCGCATCCGCGACGAGGCCCGGCGCCGCATGGAGCTGCTCCTGCCGCGCATCCACGAGCGGCGCGATCTAGCGCTCAGCTAGCGCGCGCAAGCTCCCGGTCAGTGGAGCGGATCGAGCGGCGCCGGGTCGGTCGCATCGGGACGCCCGTCGCCGTCGAAGTCCGCGACCGGCGGCTTCGTCATTCTCACCCGGGGCGCCGCGCCGCTCTGGTGCGTCGTCAGGATCTCGAGCACCTGGTCGAGCGTCTCGTAGATCGGGTTGTCGATCGTGATGGGGTCGGGGAGGAGCCGGAACGGAACATCGCCGGTGGGATCCGGAACGGGATCGTAGCGGAGCATCCCGTGCTCGCTGCTCCAGTTCGCGCCGTGCGTGGCGGGGGCATAGTGCACGAGCACCGCGGTCTGGCCGGCGCGATTGCCGGCTGCGGGCGAGGCGATCGTCGCCAGGCCGGGCGGTGCTTCGAGGTGGGGCGCGAGGACGTCGAGGCCGAGGCCCTGTGCGAGGGCGGTGGTGCCGAGGTTCGACAGCACCTGATCGCCGACGACCTCGATGGCCACCACGCAGCGCGGACCGAGGGGCGCGTCCGCGATCGTGAAGCGGTCGTGCAGGATGTGGGGCGCGTAGGTCAGCGGATCGGCGCCATCGATCACCGATTGCATCATCCCGATCAGCGGGCTCCAGCGATCGAGCTTCTGCTTCGGGTTGTAGATGGTCTCGATGAACGGCAGAGCGAGCGAGCCGATCTCCGCGCTCGACGGCAGCAGCTTGTCGAGGATCCCACCACCGGGGACATCGAGAATGTAGAGGTCGACCTCGGGCTCGATCGCCGCGAACACGGTCCCCACGACGGTCCCGAACGACTCGCCCATGTACGCGACGTGTGATGCATCGAGCCTCGGCACGCCGCCTGGACCGGCGAGCGCGGAGAGATCGAGATCCGCGCGGTGCACGAGCCTCGACACGCGGCACAGATCGAGCGCGGACTGGCGGATGCCATCGCGCACGGCGGCAATGCCGAGGAAGCCCTCGAAGAAGTCGAACGTGGAGCCAAGGCCGGTGCGATCGCCAAACCCGTCGGGGCCAGTCCCCACGCCGGTGAACTCCGGGAGCTGCACCGACATGTTCGCGATGTCATCGGCGGGGTTGAACCGCGAGCCGTGGCCCACCATGTCGATGCCGACGACCGCGAAGCCCTGCGCGGTCAGAGGCTCCGCGAACGACAGCAGCTGGTCGCGGCCGGCGCCGAGCCCGTGGCCGTAGATCACCACGGGATAGCCGGCGGGTGGTGGCGGTGCGGCGGGGAGAATGAACGTGATCGGAATCCGCTCCATCGCGCGGATCGCTGGCGGCTGCGCGAACGATTCGTCCTCGGGGCCATCGGTGTGGGTGTCGTCGTTGCGGAACCGCGCGACGGTGACAAGGCCGGTACCCACGACGCCGACGTGGGCGTGCGCGATGCCGGTCGGATTGTCGTTACCCCAGCGTTCGAGCCCGGCGCGGGCACCGGTGGTGGCGCGCGTCGCCTGGCCGAGGATCCGATCGAGCGCGGTGGTCCCCACGAAGATCAGCTCGGGGCGGTCGAACACCAGCGTCGGTGCCGGTGCCATGGCCTGCAACGTCGCGGCGGTGACGAGCGGAGCGCTCGCCTGCTGGGTGGTGAACACCGCGATGCCCGCGAGGTCATGGCGGGCGAGCGTGACGAGACCATCGGCGGTCGACCGCCAGCGCGCTGGAACCTCGTCGAGATCGCGAAGCGGCGCGGCGCCGATCGCGGTGGTCACGAACGCGGCGTAGCGCGTGCCTTCGCGGAGCGGGATCCCGGTCGCGAGCGAACCGGCGATGACGTGCCGATCTGGATCGTAGCGCCAGTCCATCGGGACCTCCCGCAAGTAGTCGGGCGAATCCGGATCCACGCCGACCATGCCGGCGGCGCCGTCGGGGAGGTCGGCGAGGGCGAGGTCGGCGTCGAGGAAGAACTCCACGACGGGGCGCACGCCGAAGCCGTCCAGGGCCGCGAGGTGCGCGGCGACCGCATCGGCGTGGTGAGCGACGATCGCATCGAGACCGGCGATCGTGCCGAGGTGGTCTCCCTCGCGGAGCGCATCCGTCGGGTATGGCGCCGCGCCGTACGCGGGCGCGGTGTCCGCGACTTGCATCGTCACGTGGACCGCGGGCGCGTCGTTGCACGCACCGAACAGGAGGACCAGCAGGAGGCTTGCTTGCTTCATGGCGTCTCCGCACGAGGAAGGATGGCGCGCGCGACGGCGATCAACTGCGCGCGCAGGGTGGGGAGGTCGATCTCGTTCCACACGGCCCAGCGCACGATCTGGATCTCGAGTGCGCCGATCAGTGCCCACGCGAGCGCCTGTGGATCCGGGATCCGGACGCGCTTGAGCGAGGACAGCCGCATCACGAGAAACGCGGCGAGCAACTGGTACTCGATCTGACGCGCTTCCATCGCGGTCGCGGAGCCACCGGCCTCCGACAGGATCAACCGGACCAGCGGCTTGCGCTTCGCGAACTTCTCGCACAGCAGCTCGACGCCACGCTCGATGCCGGACTCGAGGTCGCGCGCACCATCGAGCACCGCCGGCGCCCCCCGGTGCAACTCGGCGAACAAGCGTGCGGTCAGTGCCGCGATCACGGCGTCCTTCGAGTCGAACCGGGCATAGAACGCGGTGGTCGAGACCTGCGCCGCAGCCATCAGAGTGCGCAGCGAGACCTCGCTGTACGGCTGCTCGGCGAGCGCGCGCTCGGCGGCATCGAGGATCCCGTCCACGCTGGGCTTCACGGCTCGTTTCGGCACGGACCACAGCTATCAAGAAGTCGAGTAGAAAACAAACGTTTGTTTTCTGTGACATCCAAACCACCTGGAATGTAATGAGAACCGGCTCGTGGTATCAGGAAGAGCTGTGAAGATCGCGACCTGGAACGTCAACGGGATCCGGGCGCGGTCGTCGCAGCTCGTTCACTGGATCGACGGCGAGGAGCCCGACGTGATCTGCCTCCAGGAGATCAAGGCATCTCCCGACCAGGTGCCCGAGCCCATCGCGAACGTCGCCGGGTATCACGCGTACTTTCACGGCTCCGGCGGCTACTCCGGCGTCGCGCTGCTCCTGCGCCAGAGCACGTTCCCCGACCCACCCACGTTCACGCATCCACGGTTCGATCTGGAGAGCCGGATCGTGGTCGCGGAGGTCAGCTCGATCGTGTTCGCCAGCGTCTACGTGCCAAACGGCGGCAAGGACTTCGCTGCGAAGATGCAGTTTCTCCGCGAGCTCGAGCGGTGGGCCGGCACGATCGAGGCGGAAGGCAAGCACCTCGTTCTGTGCGGGGACTACAACGTCGCGCGCACGTTCCTCGACGTGCATCCCGTGCTGCGCAAGCCGATGGTCGGGCAGACGCCCGAGGAGACGATCGAGGCGGTGCGGCGGTTGATCCCGGCGCTGCGTGCGCGTGGATATCGTCTCGTCACCGTGAGCGACGCGCTCTAGGCAGGCGTATCGCGGAGATGAGCGATCACGGGGCCGTGGTCGCTCGTGCCGACGTCGCGGTAGTGTTTGCAGGTGACATCACCGCCGACGAGCGCGCGGTGCGCCGCGATGTAGTCGAGGCGCCACCCGATGTTGCGGTCGCGCATGTTGCGCCACGGCGCCCACCACGTGAACAACCGATCGTTCTCAGGCTCGACGTGGCGACCGACATCGACGAGACCGTGCGAGAGCAGCTTCTCGATCAGCTCGCGCTCCTCGACGGTCAGCGGCGACGGTCCCCGAAGAAGCTGCTGCGCCAGCGCGTTGAGCGCGGGCGCCGTCTCGGGGTGGAACGTCAGCAGCGCGCGCATCCCCGCAAGCGCGGGGTTGTCGTGAGCCGCGCCCTGGAGGAAAGCCATG